>VGSD01000260.1 GCA_016875155.1 Deltaproteobacteria bacterium
CAAGGGTGGCTAAAGACCAGCCTTGGGGGAGAGGGATGGAGAAGGGGATATTCCAAAATGAGGAGGAACCGTAGGGCCACTTGCTTCCTGAAGTTTTCCATCCTTGAATGCTTCGGTAACTTCCCTTATCGTCCCTCCAGAAACCAAGTGGACTTTAATCCCTGAAGCTGAGAGAGCAGAGGCGGCATTGGGTCCGAGATTGCCTGTGATAAGGGCATTCGTCCCTTTGCGGGTAATGAGCTGTGCAGCCTGAACCCCGGCACCTCCGGAGGCCATTAGCCCTTCATTGTCAAGGGCTTCAAACTCCATGGTTTCAGTATCGATAAAGATAAAATACTGGCATCTTCCAAACCTTGGATCGATTTGGCAATTGAGGTCTTTTCCTGTTGCGCTGACAGCAACTTTCATCGTTTCTCCTCCTCACATTCATGATCATGCCCGTGATGCTCACAAGCAACGATTCCCTGAATTTCGCCTCTCAAATAGGCCTCAACAATATCCTTCACTTTCCCCTGGGCCCCTGTAGCGACGTCAATCCCAAATTGGGTGAAAAAGTCGATGGCCCTCGGCCCCATTCCTCCTGCGATCATCACATTCGCCTTTTGTGAATGGATAAACTGGGGAATGACTCCCGGTGTATGGTTTGGAAAGTAAGGATTCTTGACTACTTCAGATCCCAGAATCCGATCTCCTTCCACATTGACAAAGGTATAGAAGGGACACCTTCCGAAATGGGCGCTGAGTGCTCCTTCGAGACCAGAACCATCTTCAGAAGCTAATGCAATTCTTTTCATCTCTTCACCTCCTGTTCTTTGAAATGATAGGGAAATATTTCCCTTTCAGATTGTTTCTCTGTCTCCTTGAATCCCACATACTCCTTACAGCGGTGGGCTATCTCCTTAAAGGCCTTAGCTGCCTCCGATTGTGGATGAGCCATAACAAACGGCATTCCTCTATCACAATCGATAACCATCTCTGAATCGATAGGGATCCTCCCAAGAAAGGGAACCTTCATGTCACGGGCAGCCTTTTCTCCTCCACCGATCTTAAAAAGAGGGATCTCTTTATGGCAGTAAGGACATTCCAATCCACTCATGTTTTCAACAATCCCAATCACAGGAATACTGAGCATCCGACTGAAGGTGACAGCCTTTCGTGAATCAAGGAGTGCAACGTCCTGAGGGGTTGTTACAATAACGGCTCCGTCTACGTTTTTAATCAGATGAGCCACGCTCAGGGGTTCGTCTCCCGTTCCGGGGGGAAGATCGACGACGAGGAAATCAAGGTTTCCCCAGTCCACCTCTCCCAGGAACTGGCTGATGGCACTGTGTTTCAAAGGGCCTCGCCAGACTACCGGATTATCACGATCTCCGATGAAGAAAGCCATGGAAATGATCTTCAAGTTCGGAAAAACCTCAACCGGAATCATCCCTCGGACTGATCCCTCCACATGGCTGAATTCAATTCCAAGCATCTTGGGAATGTTGGGGCCATGAATGTCCGCATCGAGGAGCCCGACGTTGAATCCATCCAGAGATAGAGCAACAGCCAAATTTGTCGATACTGTGCTTTTTCCCACGCCTCCTTTCCCACTCATCACCATGATTCGATGTTTGATGTGTGAGAGCTTTGATCTCAATCTCTCCTGGGCGTGGGCCTCTTTCTCCTGCTGATTACAAGAATTGGTTTGATCACACGTTTCACAGGTTGAATCTTTTTCACATTTTTCTTCAGCCATTTATATCCTCCTTCCTATGGGATCTTTCTTCCAAGCACAAAAATGTCTTCTTCCCCTTCCTTCACAGCACAAGCCGGGTCGAAGCCTTCCTCTCATGAAAAGATCAGAGGCGATTTCAGCCTCTCCTGCCACATTGTGGACAACCTCAATCCCTTTACTTCCCAATTGATTTAAGCAGAATCCATCAATTCCGCCACAAATCACCTTGCTCACTCCGTTGGAAGCCAATTGGTCGAGACGCTGACTGAGGTTAAGATGAGCAACAGGGAAGTTCTCTTTCCGGACCACTTTCCCATCCTCTACCGTAATGATCCGAATCTCTTGGGAGAAGTCAAAACGGGGTGAAATCCGAGTTCCAAAAAGTGGAATTGCAATCTTCATCTCCATGAGCTTATTGAGAGCAAGATAGGTGCCAAACATCAGCTTTAATAAAAAAGATGAGATATCAAAAGGTTAGGGGAGATGCATGTTATGGGGGGAAAGAAGGGAGATTTTATTGTGTTTCATAAATGAAACAGATTGAATGAAACAGTTGCTAGAATGAGACAGGCCAGTCTCAGCACCTTCAGGCAAGCCGATACTTTTTCATTTTCCTCCAGAGGGTTGTGCGGCCGACACTCAATTCGTTGGCTGCTTTGGTTCGGTCTCCTCCATATTTCTTCAACACCTGCCGGATGGTTTCTGCCTCGGCTTGATCGAGAGGGTTCTTCTCATCGGTTAGCAAAGAGGAGACGATTTCCGTTTGGTCACCTGTCATTTCTTTTGGAAGACAATCAAGATCGATCAGATTTCCCCTACAGAGGACAAAGGCATGCTCCAGGATATTTTCAAGTTCTCTCACATTCCCGGGATAATCATATCGCAAAAGAACCCTTAAGGCCTGATCGGATACCCCGGTGATGCGTTTTCCCATCTTTGCGTTGAATTTCCTAATAAAGCTATCAATGAGCAGGGGGAGGTCCTCCTTTCTCTGTGAAAGGAGAGGAAGCTCGATTTTCACCACATTGATCCGGTAAAAGAGGTCGTCCCTGAATTTTCCTATTTCCATCAGTTTTAAAAGGTCTTTGTTGGTGGCCGCAATGATTCGGACATCGGTTGTTCTGGGACTCGTCGAACCCAGGGGTTCGAACTCTTTTTCTTGGAGAACACGAAGCAACTTCACCTGAAGGGAAGGGGACATATCCCCTACCTCATCGAGAAATAAGGTTCCCCCGTTGGCCAGGGCAAACCTTCCCGGTTTGTCTTTTTTCGCATCCGTAAAGGCTCCCTTGACGTACCCGAAGAGTTCCGACTCAAGGAGAGTATCCGGAAGGGCGCCACAATTCACCTTGATGAAAGGTTTTTCTTTTCTCCGGCTCAAATGGTGAATGCCCTTTGCAAAAAGCTCTTTTCCCGTGCCGCTGGCCCCTTGAATCAGAACCGTGCTATCGCTCTCTGCGACATCGGGAAGAATGTTGAAGATGTCATAAATCAGGTGATTTTTACTTATGATATCGCCAATCGTATATTTTTCGGCGAGTTCTTTCTTAAGTTCTTCAATGACAGAGAGATCCCGAAAGGTTTCAACTCCTCCTATGATTTGTCCTCGCTCATTCTTCAATACAGCAGTGCTAATACTGATGGGGACTTTTTGGCCTCCCTTCTTCAAAATGGTAGCATTGAGATTGATGATCTCTTTTTTTGTCTGGAGGGTTTCTTTCAACGCACATCTGGTCTGACAGATATCTGCCCGAAAGATGTCAAAGCAGTAACGGCCGATAGCCTCCTTATTCGAAAATCCCGTAATCTCCTCAGCAGCTTTATTCATAAAGGTGATTTTGCCATCATTGTCGGTGGTGAACACCCCATCGGCAATGCTATTGAGAATGACATTAAAAAATTTATCCGGTTCTTTCCCTTTCACGAAGAATCCTCAACTGTCTGATTCACAAACTATTCTTGTTGATGTCCGCATCCGCCCTGATGGGCTCGGCAGGCATTGTACACCGAAAGCTCCTGGAGCTTATTTTCGCTTAATAGGAAAAGGTTTTCTTTTACGGTTGAAGCCCCGGCTCCGTATACCCTTATCCCCGATGCGTTTAACTTCGTCAATGCGCCTGCTCCTATGCCACCCACGACCATTGCATCGACGCTCTTCCCATCAAGCGCCATGATTGGATTGCATGCACCATGAAGATGGTGTAAGTCCTTATTATTAATTGTTAAGACCTCTTTCCCTTCGGTATCGACAATAATAAATGCCGGGGCCGAGCCAAAATGATCATAAACCCTGCTTTCCATTCCTTCGTTCGTCTGAACTGCAAAACCTACTTTCATGATTTTCTCCTTTCTTATTGGGTGTCTATTTATTTTGTCATGCTTCGATAATGTTTTCTTCATTGCTATTTTGCCTGAGATCGAAGACAACCCCTCCTTTGCCTATTGCCAAAACCTCTTGCACTCCCCCTGTCTTCTTCTGCTCTGCGAATGTTGCCACTTTTGCATGAAGGACAGTTTTCCGGTCTCCCCGTTCCGTAAGGAAGTTCCCATGTGTGTTGGCAGTCATAACATTTAAACTTTCTCATCTCTGCCATTTCAAACTCACCTCCTTCAATCTTTAACGCCTTTCCTTGAACCAGCGCATCGGCCACTTTTTGATGTGCTGATTCGATAATTCTTCCGAAGGTTTGGCGAGAAATGTTCATCTTTTCTGCTGCCTGCTCCTGATATAAACCCTCAAGGTCAGCAAGTCTGATAGCCTCAAATTCATCAACAGTTAAAATGACTTCCTCTAATGAAGACAGAGGGATACCTCTGGGTTTAAAGTATTTGCTTCCAGGAATACACTCCACTCGCCTGCAATGTCTTGGCCTTGCCATTCAACCTACCTACTTTCAACTTAATTATAAGCATATGCTCATAACTTGTCAATGGGTATTTTAGAAAGTTTTGAATAATTTCAAAACACAAAATTAATACCGTTATGAGGGCCCTAGAACATCCTCGAATTTTCATATGGATTATTTTATGTTATATGTACGGATTATGATCACTGTAGAAGAAGCCTTAGATAAAATCCTTTCCTATATCGAACCACTGGGTTTCGAGAAGGTATCCATTCTGGATGCCCTTGGACGGGTGATTGCAGAGGATATGATTGCCCCTCGCGATCTTCCTCCTTATGATAATTCGGGGATGGATGGTTATGCGGTG
>VGSD01000261.1 GCA_016875155.1 Deltaproteobacteria bacterium
GCTTTCTCAGTGGAGCTATTACGACCGTCTATCTCTATTCAGTTTTCAAAGAACGTTTTATATCGAGATCAGATCAAGTTTAACGTATAATCGCCCCTCACCCTCCCCATTGTGACACAGTCTCGTTGGGGAGAGGGGAAGGGTGAGGGGAATTTTCAAATATTTTTAGATAGTTTTTTTGATGAACTTACTATTCTTTAGACTTCCTGGAAAGTGGCTATGAGCTGGAAAGAAGATCCGCGGTGGGCCTATGTCTTTGTCAATCTGTCTTGCCTGATGTGGGCTAGTAATTTTATTCTGGGAAGAACCCTGAGGGAGGAGATCGGACCTTTGATGCTGACGACCTCCCGCGTAGCGGTTGTTTCTCTATTCTATGTGGTCATCCTGGGACGTGCTGTCATTAAGGAACAATTACTCCCCAGGGACGGGGTTTTACTAACAGCCATGGCACTGACCGGTATACTGGGATTCCCTTTTTTGCTATATCGGGGGCTTCAACTCACAACAGCAACCAACGCCGCGCTGATCAATGCGACCGGTCCGCTCATGACTGCGGTCATGGCTGCAATCCTTCTGAGAGAACGATTGCTTCCACGCCATATTCTGGGTGGAGTGATATCCTTATTCGGAGTCACGGTGATCATCAGCGGGGGTTCGTTCCAAAGGCTTTGGCAGTGGCATGTTAATGTCGGTGATTTATATGTTCTGCTTGCTGTTGTACTCTGGGGGCTTTACTCTGTGATCGGCCGTATGGCAATGCGATCACACTCTGTTTTTTCGGTAACAGCCATCTCTACATGGATAGGTCTTCCCTTTTTCCTTGGAATAGCAGCCATGGAAGGGGAGATCGCAACAATCCACTGGAGTTGGCCCCTTGTGCTGGCAGTGGTTTACATCGGCATTTTTCCCTCAGGGGCTGCCTTTCTATCATGGAATGAAGGGGTGCGCCGGGTCGGAGCGAACCGGGCGATGGTTTTTTATAATATGCTTCCTGTTTATGGTTCGATACTGGGAGTGATTCTGCTCGGGGAATCTTTTAGGGTGGAACATTTTATCGGAGGTGGTCTGATCCTAGCGGGCAGCCTCCTTGCCATCTGGCCGGAACTGAGAACCCCTGTAGGAAAGAGGTGAGGTGATTCGCTGGTAAAGCCTTATAAGAGATAAAAAGTGGCGAGGACATTTTAGATTAAGGCGCATCTGAACACCACCCTGTCAAAGATGTTCTTTGCTTGTTTTCCTTCATACCTCAAACGTCACGCCTTCCGGCAGCATTAAATATTGATTGACATGGGGTGCTTTGTTGCGATACAATATGTATCACAAAATTGAAAGGAGTGAGGAAGGATGCCCCTCAGCGTGCGTCTCGATAAAAAGACCGACTCTTTGCTTCAACAGACTGCTTCGACGCTTAAGACCAGCAAGGCTGAAGTGATCAAAAAATCGCTTTCAGATTACTGTGCCCGAGTCCTATCAGAGAGTCGGAAACGTCCCTATGAACTCATTAAGGATCTATTGGATAAGAGAGGAAGTGGTGAGGGTGATCTTTCCGCAAGAGGGGAGGAAATCCTGAGAGAAAGGTTCAGGAGGAAAACTTGATTCTTATCGATACAGGTCCAATTGTGGCTTTTTTTGACAAGGACGATCAATACCACGCGCTCTGTATTGAAATTTTAAAAGATATAAGAGAACCCCTCGTTACTACATGGCCTGTTTTGACGGAATGCTTTTACCTGTTGAATTTTTCGTGGGAGGTCCAGGACAGCCTCTGGCTTTTTATCCAGAGGGGCGGAATTGAAATTTATCCTCTTGAAAAAGAGCTCCTTAATCGGTGCCGTGAGTTGATGAAACAATATCGCAATCTACCTATGGATTTGGCTGATGGAACTCTCGTAGTACTTGCTGATCTTCTGGAAATTCCCAAAATATTTACCCTGGACCAAAAAGATTTTTCAATTTACCGGTTCAAACAGAAGAGACGATTTACAATTATTCCTTCAGAAATTTAAAACGTTATTTGGTTGCAACAAGGTTGAGTCGTAGAAAAAATTCGCGTTAGAGGGGTGGCAAATGAATATTTTATGGATTGTCAACACCAATACTTTTTTGCTGATGATTCTGATCATCATGCTTTCTTATCTCATCACTCAGGTCAACGGTTTGATTCGTTGGATCAGGAGGGAGTAGAAGGCCGAAAGCGGAAGGATACCAGGATATCGGGGCATCAGGAAATCAGGATGGTTGCAATGGAACCTCTTTTAATTGGAGTGGATGTGGGGGGGACAAATGTCCGGATGGGGATCGTCACTCCAGACGGCCGTATCCTGAAGAAAATTGAATATTCCACAGATATGTCTCGGGGTAGCCTTGATATGATGAAGGAACTGACATCAAGACTTAAAGATTTTATTTCGGAAGAATCAGGAAAAGGCCATCCAGAGATTCGGATCGGAATCGGCATTGCCGGGCCTGTGGATCAGAAAAGGGGTGTGCTGATCGCACCACCCAATCTTCCGGACCTTGATGGATTTCCATTGAGAGAGTTTCTACGGAAAGAGATTCCATTTCCCATTGTCATTGAGAATGATGCGAATGCTTTCACCTTGGGAGAAGGCTGGATGGGCGCAGCAAGGGGCTCGCTTCATTATTGCGGAATTACTTTGGGAACAGGCGTTGGAGGAGGGATTGTGGTCGGAGGTGAGATCCTCCATGGGGCAGAGGGATTGGGAGGAGAGGTGGGCCACATGGTGCTCAACCCAAAAGGGCCGTTATGCGGTTGCGGAGGCAGGGGATGCCTCGAAGTTTATGCCTCTGGAAGCGGAATTAGAAGAATGGCGCTGGAGGCCAATAAGAAAGGTGAGGGAAAGAAGATTCGTAAAAAGGGCAGGGGGGATATAGAGAAGGTCACATCGGAAGAGGTTTTTAAAGCCGCAAAAAGGGGGGACCAGGCAGCTTTAAAAATTTTTAACGAGATGGGACGATATTTAGGACTAGGCCTAGTGAACCTTGTCAACCTCTTCAATCCCGAAAAGATTGTGATTGGTGGCAAGGTTTCAGGAGCATGGGACTATTTTATCGGGAGTTCGAAGGCAGTTGTTCAACAGGGAGCAATGCGAGGCCAGAGGGAGAGGGTTGAAATTGTCCGAGCTGAGTGTGGAGATGATGCAGGGATACTTGGAGCAGCCTATGTTGCGTTACCCCCCTCACCCCGCCCTCTCCCCCGAGGGGAGAGGGGAAGGGTGAGGGGTGATCATTAGAAATTGGATTTTGGAGCTTGTTTAGAATTTATTTCAGTTTCCAGTTTGTGCCTGATGGGGTATCTTCTAATACAATTCCTTTTGAGAGAAGATCATTGCGAATTTCATCCGATTTCTTCCAATCTTTATTTCCCCTTGCGGTCTTTCTCTCCTCGATCATATTGAGAATTTCTTTTTCTAATAGGCCCAATTTTTTTAGTCCTTCTTTTTTCTGTCTGTCCGTATAAACCTCAGGTTTTTCCTGGAAAAGTCCGAAAACCCATCCCCTCTCTAAGAAGTGATTGTTCCCTTGATTCAACAAAGCCTGAATCTCATCCGTGGGTTGCCCCCCTGAAAGGCTTAACAGGCTATTCAAGGCTGTTTGGAGGTCGTAAAAATATCCAAGCGCCTGAGCGGTATTAAAATCGTCACTCATGGCCTCTTCGAATCTGGCTTGGAAGGATTCCACTGCCTTACGAGAATTTTCGATGGGAGTGAGATCTCCCTTTTTCTGTTTCGTGGATACAGGTTTATGCAATTCTTCCTGAATCGCTTGGAGGGTAGTATAAAACCGGTCTAACCCTGTTTTAGCATCCAGCAGACTATCTTCGGAGTAATCTACAGGGCTCCGGTAATGATGGGAAAGGAAAAAGAGTCGTAGGACTTCGGGATGCCACCCTTTGAGTATCTCTTTGATGGTTAAGATGTTTCCAAGAGATTTTGACATCTTCTCTTTATTGATATTGACAAAACCATTATGGATCCAGTAGCGGGCAAAGGGTTTTCCAGTTGCGGCTTCGGATTGAGCAATCTCATTCTCATGATGTGGAAAGATGAGGTCTTTCCCGCCACCATGGATATCGAGTGTCTCTCCCAGATATTTTTGACTCATCACCGAGCACTCGATATGCCAACCCGGCCTTCCTTTTCCCCATGGGCTTTCCCAGAAAGGCTCTCCGGGTTTGCTCGATTTCCAGAGGGCAAAGTCAAGAGGGTTCTCTTTTTTCTCATCAATCTCAACCCGGGCGCCTGCCTGCATCTCCTCGAGATTCCTTCCGGAGAGTTTTCCGTAGCCCTCAAACTTCTCCACAGAGAAAAAAACGTCGCCCTCCCGCTGGTAGGCAAATCCTTTCTCGATGAGAATGGAGATGAGGTCAATCATCCCGGAGATATGATCCGTGGCTTTAGGCTCGAAAGAGGGCTTCTCCAGGTAAAGCCCTCCCATATCAATGTTAAATTCTTCGATGTATTTCTCAGCAATAGTCCTGTAGTTTACCCCCTCCTCATTGGCACGTTTGATGATCTTATCGTCGATATCGGTAAAGTTCCGGACAAAAGTCACATCGTATCCCCGGTAGCGCAAATATCGGTAGATGACATCAAAGACAATGGCCGAACGGGCATGCCCGATGTGGCAAAGATCGTAGACCGTGACTCCGCAAGCATACATCCCCACCTGTTTCTCCTGGAGGGGAAGGAATTCTTCTTTTTTACCGGTCAGAGTGTTGTAGATGCGAAGGGTCATAATTTACCACCAATTTACAATTCGAAACCCGAATATCGGGCGAAGCGTCCGTCTCGGACCAATCCGAAACAAATTTTACATGACGGATTCGTCACCCGCGAATGATGAAAATGCCCCCCCACCCACCCCTCCCCCTCGAGAGACTGTGTCACAAT
>VGSD01000262.1 GCA_016875155.1 Deltaproteobacteria bacterium
TCGGTGGGAAACATCCGCGGCAAAGGTATGCTGATGGGCATCGAACTGGTGAAGAATAAAGAGACCCGAGAACCATTTGACCTTGCGCTGATGGCAGCTAGCAAAGTGAGCCAGCTGGCAATGGAGAGAGGTTGCATCGTTTATACATCTTCCGGCATGGAGCAGGGTGTGGAGGGTGATGCGTTGATGATAGCGCCGCCTTACATCATTACAGAAAGCGAAATAGATACTGCGCTGGATATCCTTGATGACGCGATTGGTGAGTTTGAAAAGGAGTTGGGATAGAAAGAAAAATCAGTCCGGAATTCAGAAATTGGCCTAGGTCAATGCAGGGTAGCGGGGAAGGATTCAGGGCTTCTCTTTCAATTTCTCGTTTCCTTTTGGACGTATTTTAGGAAGAATAGGAAATAAAACGATGTACAGACGATTCGCAGAGATACTTATATGGGTCGATAAGCAGATGGATAAAGGAGGGACCTTCCTCATTGTCCTCGGTGGTAGCGTCATCGCGTTGACCATATTCCTCCAGGTGCTTTTAAGATATGTTTTTAAACACCCCCTTTTCGGTCTGGAAGAATTTTCGAGGCTCGTGGCTGTTTGGGTCTATTTTATCGGAGCCATATATGGGACGCGAGAAGAAAGCCACGTATTTGGTGACGTAGCGAGGATGATATTTAAGACGCCCCGTGCCAGCGCCATTCTCCGTTTCATAGCCTCTCTTTTCATCCTGATTACCTGCATTATTTTTACGATTTACTCTTATGAATATACCCTTTGGCTTTATGGAACAGGTGAGAGGACAACCGGCCTCTGGTGGCCGAGGGTGATCAGTGTGAGCAGCATGCTTTTCGGGGCAGTCTTTATGACAGGCTATTGTCTGGTAAAAACGGTTACGTATTCGCGAAAATTTTTCTTACTTCGGGATCAAATTGGGGAATAGAATATGACATTGGTAACAATCATCATGTCTTTTGTAGTCATTTTAATGTTGGCTGGTGTGCCCGTTGGTTTCGCATTTGGGCTGGGTGGGTTTGCCTTTATGCTTTTTGGTGGATTAGATCCGAGATTTGCCATACCCGGGGCCTTCCGCAGCATCGAATCCTATACCTTATTAACTTTACCGTTATTTATTCTTGCGGGTGGTCTGATGAGGGAGGCTGGCATATCGAGGAGGCTCGTTGAATTTACAATGTCAATTTTTGGACGAATCAGGGGTGGGTTGGGGATTGTGACGATTGTGACCTGTGCGATCTTTGGGGCTATCTCTGGATCTGCCTCTGCAGCGATCGCAGCCATTGGGTCGGTCATGATCCCTGAAATGGAACGAGAGGGTTATTCGAGAGGATATTCCACCGGCCTTGTTGCCAGTTCCTGCATTTTAGCTCTTCTCATCCCGCCCAGTATTACGATGATCGTTTTTTGCATGACCGCTCAAATCTCCATTTTGGCTGGATTCCTTTCCACAGTAGGGCCTGGCGTTGCCATGACCGTTTTCTATTGCATCATCAATGTGATTCTTTGCAAAAAGATGAAAAGTATTAAGGTGGCACCAAAGCTGGCATGGGGAGAGCAGATCAAACTGATAGGGAGATCATCTCGCAAAGCAACCTTTGCCCTTTTTATGCCGATTCTCATCCTCGGTGGAATCTACACAGGGATTTTCACTCCTACAGAAGCTGCCGCCATGTCTTGTGTGTATTCGATACCTGTGGGTTTTTTTATTTATAAAGGTCTTACTTTGAAAACCTTATCTGAAAATATCAAGACCACGATGATTACAACTGGAGTCGTGATGATCCTTCTTTTCTTTATCTTAATGATGAGTCGTATCTTGATAAACTATAAGGTTCCGGAAATACTGACAGAACTCATCTTAGGAGTGACTAAGGAAAGATGGGCCGTATTAATTCTCATCAATATTATCTTGATCGTCATGGGCATGCTTGTGGATGACATTTCAGGGAATATCCTTTCAGCAGCGATTTTGCTTCCCATTGCCAAAGCAGTGGGCGTCGATCCTATTCATTTTGCTGCTATTTCAGTAACGAACCTTGCCCTTGGAAATATATCGCCTCCATGTGCCCCTATGCTCTACCTTGCGGGTCGTATTGGAGGGAACTTGCCATTGGGTGAATATGTTGGACCAGGAGTGATATTTATGATCTTTGGGGCACTCCCTGCCATTCTATTGGTTACTTATGTCCCGGATGTCGCTCTTTTCTTGGTGAACCTGATCTTAAGATGAATGACCAAAGTTTTGGTCCAATTGTGATGAATCCATCTGGTTCGAAAAAGCGAATACCAACTCTGGTGACAACTCGATCAGAAACGAAAAGGAGATAAAAATGGAAGGAAAGGCTGTCCTTTATGGAAAGGAAGGGAATATCGGAATCATCAAACTGAACAGACCGGAAAGACTGAATGCGATTAACCTGCAGCTCCTTGATGGTTTAAATGAGGCGCTGGTAACAGCAAAAAATGATACAGGAGCTGTGGTTGTCATTTTGACAGGAGAAGGTCGATCTTTTTGCAGTGGCGAGGATCTGAAAGAGAGTTCTGCCGGGAAGGACTTTTCAAGATGGTTTAAGGAGACAGAAGGATTACAAGACATCCAACGAAATGTACTCATGCTGGGTAAACCCTTGATTGCGGCTGTAAGAGGATATGCTGTGGGAGGTGGATGCGAGTTTGCGATGAGCTGCGATATGAGGATTGCTGCGGAGGACGCAAAATTCGGTTTCCCAGAAACCGGAGTGGGACTCACGGTCACCACGGGAGGGACAAAACTTCTCACCCACCTCGTCGGTTTAGGAAAGGCGAAGGAACTTATCTTCACGGGCGAGTTCATAGATGCTCAGGAGGCTTTGAAATATGGCTTAGTGAATAAAGTTGTCCCGAGTGATCAATTGATGGATGAGACCATAAAGATAGCAAAGAAGCTCGCTGAGCGATCCCCTTTAGCCATTAAGCTATCAAGAATAGCAATCGATCAGGGCATGAGCGCCAGCTTTGAAGAGATCCTTGAGATCGAGACGGACCACTTAATGTTGTGCGTTGCAGCCGGTTCTCAAGACCCCTATATCAAGAAAAAATTGGAAAGTATCGAGAAGAAGAAATAGACCGGAAGGGAGCGGAGTTCGAAGGAGACCGTCATGTACAAAAAGTTCTGGAATGAAGAGATGGAAACCCTATCAGCAACGCGTCAGCGAAAATTGGAAGAGGTGGAGTTAAAAAAACAGATTGAATATATCTATGGCAACTCCCCATTTTATCAACAAAAGTTCGCGGAGACTGGGATATCGCCCAGGAACATCAAGCATATTGAAGACTTATCAAAGCTGCCATTCACTGAGAAGGGGGAGTTGCGAGAGAGCCAGGGAAAAGAGCCTCCATACGGGGACTATTTGGCAACGAAAAAAGAGAAGATCGCCAGGGTGCATCGCACAGCAGGGAGCACAGGAAAAGCCCTTTACTCTGCCTTGACGAAAAAAGATTTGAAACAGACCAATGACGTTGGAGCGAGGTGTTTTTGGGCCGGTGGACTTAGACCGCATCACACAGTGGTTCATTGTCTCAACTACTGTTTATGGATGGGAGGGTTTACAGACCATACAAACTTAGAGACGACCGGTGCCACCGTTGTGCCTTTCGGTGTTCGAAATTCAAATCTTTTGGTCAGGATCATCAAGGAAATTGGGATAAATGCCATTTCTTCAACCCCTTCCTATCCGAACTACTTAGCCGATGTGGTAAGAAGCGAGTTGGGGATTAAGCCGGTTGAGCTGGGTCTCCAATTGGGATTATTTGGTGGAGAACCAGGGTTAGAAGATCCCAATTTTAAGAAAATCTTAGAAGAGACCTGGGGGATGAGAGCCTCGAATGCAAATTATGGGATGGCGGATGTTTTGTGCACCTTTGCTTCAGAATGCGATGAGGTAAAGGATCTCCATTTTTTAGCCCAGGGAGCGCTCATCGCACAACTTATCGACCCAGAAACAGGCGAAGACAAAAGAATAGAGGAGGGGGTCCAAGGGGAGTTGGTTTACACGAATCTGGCAAGAGAAAGCCAACCACTTCTCAGGCTCAGGAGTCATGATATGGCTCTTATTCTCGGAACAGGTCCCTGTAGATGTCGAAGAACTGGTTTCAGATTCAAAATGATTGGAAGGAGCGATGATATGCTCCATCTCAAGGGAGTCAATGTTTTCCCAAGCGGGATATTCGAGGTCCTTATCAGTATGAGACCAGAGGTGACCGGGGATTTCTTGATAATGCTCGACAAGCCGGGGCCATACACTTCCCTGAATCTGAAGGTGGAACATGGTGAGGGAATAAGACCAGATGATTTTGAGGGGCTGAAGAGGAAGATCCAGACTAAGATTCAAGACATGTTGACGTTTCATGCCGAAATTGAGCTGGTTCCTCCCAAATCAATTCCAAAACCCGAGGGAGGGAAAGTAAAAAGAATCATCAGGTTGTTTGCAGGAGAAACTGTTTCTTGAATATGTCCGAGCAGGAGAGGGTATGAAAAAGTTATCGAACAAGGAAAAATTTGATAGAGGAACGAAAGCTTTGGCCATGCTTTTGGGCATCACCGTCAAAGCGATCTTGGAAAAGTATGGACCTGAAGGCCTCGAGTGCATGGAGGAGGCATGGAGAGAAGCCCATCGCGTATGGGGCGGAGAAAAGATGGCGAAAATTGCTGGGGTCAAAAAAAATGAAAAGAACATCAGTGGCGTGGCAAAGTGTATGGATTTTGCTAGCGAGATTTATGGCGAAACCTATCAGTGGATAGAGAAGTCCTCCATCCGAGGGATAAAGCGCCATACTTCCTGCCGGCTCTATCAATTCTATCCCCCCGAACTTTGTCATACGCTACATAGGGCT
>VGSD01000263.1 GCA_016875155.1 Deltaproteobacteria bacterium
ACTCCTCTGGTTCTTGATAAGGTGGCTTACAAAGAGGTCAGGGTGCAGGGTGCCTTCAGCCACGATTTTCAATCTGTCTTTCCGGCGATCCGTTTGGCTGAATCAGGGAAATATTCCCTCGAGAAGATGGTGACGCATCGATTTCCTCTCGAGCAGGCTGAAATGGCGGTGAGGGTGGCAGGAGGAGAAGTCAAGGGAGAGGACCCCATCAAAGTGGTGATTGTTCCATAAAGAGAACTCTCGGAAAATGCTTTTCGCTCTCTTGATTACACAGATTTCAAAAACGATTACAGAGATTTTTTCTTGACATTAACGGCTATTTATTGGTATTGAAAAGCCATGAATCCATATTAAGGAGGGTGACAATGAAATTGAAAAGATTGATATGCTTGGGTTTTGGGTTAGTCATTCTTTTAATGGTACCGCTCATTTCTTTCAGTCAGGAGAAAGTTGACTTGAAGATGATGACCGGACCAATGGGAGGATCGTGGGTTCCCTTAGGAGGTGCCATTGCGGAATTGATCCAGAAGAATATTCCAGGGACAACGGTTTCCGTATCTCCCGGAGGGGGAATAGCGAATGTGGTTGGAGTTCAGGAGGAAAAGGCCCACATTGGTTTTGGGAATTCGAGTTCCAGCGTGGATGGTGTGAATGGAAGGGACCCTTTTAAAGCCCCAACGAAGAATGTCATGCAGTTGGCAAACCTTTACCCTCAGTATTTTCAGATGGTTGTCCTGGAGGACTCCGGAATCAAATCACCGGTGGAACTTAAAGGTAAAGGAATCTGTCCGGGGCCCAAAGGACATACGGGTGAACTTCTGGCTCAACAGGTCCTGCAGCTCTATGGTCTCTCCTACAAGGATATGAGCAAGGTGAATCATGTGAGTTACTCGGATGCTGTTTCCTTAATGAAAGACGGCCATGCCCAGGGTTATCTCCTGGGGACAACGATCCCTGCTTCGTCCATATTGGACTTGGCAACGACAAAGAAAATCAGATTGCTTTCGCTACCGGAAGATAAGATTAAAGAACTCCAGAAGATCAATGTGGGTTATCTGAAGCGGGTCATCCCCAAGGGAACTTATCCGGGTGTGGATTATGATGTCGTAGGAGTCGGATACTTTACCCACCTGGTCA
Source organism: Deltaproteobacteria bacterium (assembly GCA_016875155.1). Next base: position 1,138 of record VGSD01000263.1, read on the forward strand.
TCAGTGCAAAATTGCCGGAGCCACTGGTTTATCAGATCACCAAGGTCATTTCAGAAAATGTGGAGCGGTTGGCAGATGTCGTCAAGGATATGAAAGGGGTGACCGTAAAAGACCTTGCCCTCGATATCGGCGTTCCATTTCATCCCGGCGCACTGAAGTATTACAAGGAAAAGGGCGTCATGAAATAAGGCCCCACCCTTTCCTATTGGTAGAGAGGTCACTAATTATATTAAAAGGCGGGAATGGCCCTGTTCCCGCCTTTTCTGTATAATTCAAAACACGGGAGGGTTCGTTGCATGATAAAGAAGATTGTGGCGGTCCTTGCCATCCTGATGTCAGGCTATCATCTCTATGCCGGAGCATTCGGCGCTCCGGAAGCAATGATGCACCGCTCCGTCCACCTATCCTTCACGCTCGTTCTGATCTTTTTAGTCGGTTTCACCAACGGTGGAAAACGGACATGGGGAAAGAACGGTCTCGATATCTTCCTCCTTCTCCTCACTATCCTTTCTCTTGGCTACGTCTTTCTCAATTACGAATATATTGTCACACGCTACCCCTATGTCCATCCTGTAAGCATATGGGATTTTGCGATGGGCGTGATTCTCACCCTGATTCTCCTTGAGGCTTCGAGGAGGATGATCGGCTTGGCCTTACCTTTGACTGCCATCGGGTTCCTGCTCTACGCCCTCTTCGGTAGTTATCTCCCAGGCTTGATGCGGCATACCGGATTTCCCGTGGAGACGATTATTGACCAGCTCTATTTGACCACCGAGGGAATTTTCGGCATCCCATTGGGTGTCTCGGCGACCTATGTCATCCTCTTTGTCATCTTCGGCGCCTTTCTGGAGCAGTCCGGGACAGGGCAGTTCTTCATGGATTTTGCCACCTCTCTGGTCGGAGGGGCAAAGGGTGGTCCCGGCAAGATCTCCTGTGTTTCTTCAAGCCTTTTTGGGACGATCTCAGGAAGTGCAGTGGCCAATGTGATGGTAGACGGGTGGTTGACCATTCCCTTGATGAAGCGCACCGGGTTCAAACATGATTTTGCGGCGGCGGTCGAAGCCACAGCCTCTACCGGTGGGCAGATCATGCCTCCAGTCATGGGTGCGGCTGCTTTTGTCATCGCTGAATATACCGGCATTTCATACATCAATATCTGCAAACATGCACTGATTCCCGCCCTTCTCTACTATCTTGCCCTTTTCATGGCGATCCATTTTGAGGCATCGAGGACCGAATTGTTTGGTGTTCCGAAGGAAGAGAGACCCCGGTTGAAATCGGTCATTGTGACGAAGGGCCACCTCTTTATCCCTCTGGTTGTGATCATCTATTTTATGTTAGCGGGTTATACGCCAATGTATGCGTGTATCTATGCCACGATCGCAGTGGTATTGATTGCCTTAGTCCGTGCGGATACACGGATGGGGCTAATGAAGATTGTTGGAGCGCTCGAATTCGGGGCGAAGAACATGCTTCCTGTGGCGGCGGCCTGTGCCTGCGCAGGGATTGTGGTGGGCGTGATCAATCTCACGGGATTAGGGCTCAAATTTACCAGCCTGATCCTTTTTATTGCCGGAGATTCCCTCGCTCCTGCCCTCATCTTTACAATGATTGCGGGAATCATCCTCGGAATGGGGCTCCCCACAACCGCAGCCTACATTGTCCAGGCTGCCCTGCTCATTCCCGCTCTCATCAAATTGGGTGTGCCGGTGATCGCAGCCCATCTCTTCGTCTTTTACTTTGCAATCATCTCCGCCATCACGCCGCCGGTTGCCATGGCGGTCTATGCGGCGGCCGGTATCAGTGGCTCCAACATCTGGAAAACAGGCATTGAGGCCATGAAGATCGGCGCTACGGGCTTTGTGGTTCCCTTTATGTTCGTCTATGGTCCATCGCTTCTGCTCATTGGATCTCCTGGAAGTATTATCACTACCATCATCTCCGCATCAATCGGTGTCGTTCTTCTCTCGGCAGGGTTGATGGGATGGTTATTGAAAAAGGCGACCTTGTTGGAAAGGGCGATGCTCGTTATCGGGGCCATCTTCCTGATTAAACCCGGACTTTGGACCGATCTGATTGGCCTGGGCCTTCTGGTCGGTGTTATTCTGCTACAGAAATTTAAAAAGGGCTGATTCCAGAAGGAGGATTGTTTTGAAGAGAGCAGTGATTGTCAGTGCGGTGCGCACACCCATCGGAAGGTACATGGGGATGTTGAAAGACATTTCTGCTTACGATTTAGGAACGCTGGTATTAAATGAAGTGATCCGTAGGGTAGGGCTCGATCCGGGTCAGGTGGATGAGGTCATCCTTGGCCAAGCCTATCAAAACGGGGAGTATGTGAACATTGCCCGGATGTCACTTCTCAAGGCAGGATGGCCGGAGAAGATTCCAGGAATCACTCTGGACCGGCGGTGCTGTACTGGATTGGATGTGATCTGCTCTGCCGCTATGGCAGTTCAATCAGGTCATGCGGAAATCATTGTAGCTGGCGGTGTAGAAAGCATGTCCAATGCAGAGTTCTATCTTCCGGGAGAAGTCAAGTGGGGAATTGGAGGCAAGAAGGGGATACCAAGAGGGCATGGCGATCTTTCCCTCTGGGGAATTCCCCTCTATGACAGGATTCAGCGGGCAAGGGTGATGTCCCAGCCTGAAGAGAGATACGGTATACTGCCATCGATGATGTCCTGGGCAGAGACAGCAGCAAAGGAGGAAAAGATCTTAAGAGAAGATTGCGATTCCTGGGCTCTGGAGAGCCATAGGAAGGCGTGTGCAGCTATGGAGACGGGCAAGTTCAGAGAAGAGATCGTCCCCGTGCCTGTTTTCCAGGGAAAAGGCAAGGTATCCTTGATTGATCAGGATGAAACACCGAGGTTCGATACGACCTTGGAGCAGTTGTCCAAACTTTCCCCTGTTTTAGGAGGGGTCTGCACTGCCGGAAACTCATCCTCGGAGAACGATGGGGCTGCAGCCTGTGTGGTCATGGCCGAAGAAAAGGCTAAAGCCTTGGGATTAAAACCTCTGGCCTCGATCAAAGAGTTTGCCGTTGCGGGTGTGGACCCACGATTTACCTATCAGGCAGTGGACCATGCGGTCAGGAAGGTTCTTGAGAGGACAGGTTTGAAAATCGATCAGATCGATTTGATTGAGATTCAGGAGGCATTTGCTGCTCAGGTTCTCGCAGATCTGAAGCTGTTGAAAATCTCGCAAAAGGATTATTCGAGAATCAATGTGAATGGATCGGGCATCTCACTGGGCCATCCGATCGCATGCACTGGGACAAGAGTAATGGTTACACTCCTGCACGAAATGAAAAGACGTGGCAGTCGTTATGGCCTGGAGACCATCTGCGGCGGCGGAGGCCTGGGGATTGCGGCAATCTTCGAAAGGCAATGAAATGAACAACCCATTTCACCCCTGAAGGAGCCCTTCATGTCATCCCGATCTTCTCACCCCTTAACTCAAATCACACCTTTTGAGGGAAAGTCCCCCCAGTTCGATGAGACCGTATTCATTGATCCATCCGCAAGGCTGATCGGGGATGTTGTGATAGGACCTCATGTGTCCATTTTCCCTTTTGCGCTTCTGAGAGCGGACAGCAATCGAATTATTGTAGGGGAGCGTTCTGTTATCCTGGACAAGGTGCTCATCGAATCTCCGGGGAAAGAACCGGTGGTGATTGAAGAGAGGGTTCTCATCAGCCATGGCGCCATGCTTCATGGATGCATTGTCAGGCAAGGGGCGA
>VGSD01000264.1 GCA_016875155.1 Deltaproteobacteria bacterium
CGGGATAGACGAGGTTCTCCTTTTTAGCCAATTCCATAAAGTCAGATGAACCCGGAAAATAGATATCTCCCCTCTTTGATAATTTCATCTGAGAGAGGACAAACCCCGATCCTCCAAAAATAGCCTCAACAGGAATAGCGGTTTTTTTCTGGAAATCTTTGATCACCTCTTCCGCCGCAGGTTTACTTGCCGCCCCTGCAAAAAGGAGAAGTTTGACGGAAGATGAAGCAGGGCTATGGTGAGGAAGGAAAAGTGAAAAGAAAAGGATCAACAGGAAACAGAATTTTATTTTCATTACCGACTTCTTCAAGCACTGCCCCATTTTGACATGGGAGTGTTAGCTAAAATTTAAAAATGCACACATCCTGATCTCCTCTCCCCAGGGGGAGAGGACAAAGGTGAGGGGGGAAATATCATGAATCCACCCTCACCCTAACCCTCTCCCGCCAGCGGGAGAGGGAAATATAGTTCATTCGTTAATCTGATTCTAATATTGATCTTGATTGCCTCCTATATAGAATCTTAAGAGGGTTAAGTGTGCACTTTTAAATTTTAAATCCATAACAACGGGGCACTTTTAATTTTTAAATGACACATTTTGATATGGGAGTTGAAGGGATGAACACTATCGTATATTATAAAAAAAGAAGGGTGGTCATGCAACGAATAAAGCTGAACTGGATCATTGGAATTGTAATGACGCTCATCTTTATTTCCCTTCTGGCGGTACGCCTTGGAGTGTTTCAGAAAGGTGAGGTCAGGATAACCGGTCTGGCCTCTATTTCTTCGGTCCCGTCCGAGGGTGAAACATGGATGAACATCTTTCAGAAAGACCAGAAGATCGGTTATGTCCACCGCCTATTTCTGAAGACAGGCGAAGGATATCGGGTCATGGAATCGGTCTTCATGCGGATCAACACCATGGGAATGGTTCAGGATATCCGGTTCAGAACGGTTGGAGATCTGAACCATCATCTGGCACTTTCCACATTCGACTTCGAATTGCAATCGAGCCTTTTTAAGTTTAAGGCAAGGGGTGGCATTACGGGTAATACGCTCACCCTCTATAGCGGACCAACAGGGATTGAGCAGAAGTTCGATCTTCCCATTGAACAAGAAATTTCCCTCCCAGCAGGGGTGATCGCATTGCTTGCGAATGAGGATTTGAAAGAGGGGGATAGCCGGACATTTCATGTCTTTGACCCGATTAGTATGGCACAGAGGTCCATGAAAATGACGGTTTTGGCAGAAGAGACCATTTCTGTGATGAACCAGGAGGAGAGGGCAAAGAAACTTTCAGTCGATTTTATGGGAACCCCTCAGTTTGCATGGATTGGAAAGGATGGAACCGTATTAAGGGAGGAAGGGGCGCTGGGCATCCGGCTGGAAAGGACAACCCAGAAGGAAGCCCTAAGAAAAGACACATTCTCAGAAAGTTCGGATCTTACTGAAGCAGCTTCTGTCCTCGCAAACCGGTCCATTCCCAATGCCAATGAGCTAAAAGAATTGAGGGTCATATTGGAAGGAATGGGGACGGACCGATTATTGTTAGATGGCGGCAGACAGTCATTTAAAGAAAAGGTTTTGACGGTTCGGAAGGAACCGGTTTTAAACCTTACGACAGAAAAAAAGAGAGAGTTCAAAGGTGAGTGGACAAAATATCTGGAGGCCACTCCTTTTATTCAATCCGCCCATCCTGAAATTCAAGCCAAGGCAAAGGAGATCGTTTCCAAGGAAGATTCGGATGTGGTCAGAACAACCAAACTGGTGAACTGGGTCCATCAGAACATACAGAAGCGGCCGGTTTTCTCCGTTCCCAATGCCCTGGAGACGCTTCGAAACAGGGTCGGCGACTGTAATGAACATGCGGTCCTGTTAGCCGCACTGGCAAGGGCATCGGGCATACCTGCGGAGATCGAAGCCGGCCTGGTCTACCAGAATGGAAGGTTCTATTATCATGCCTGGAATGTCCTTCATCTTGGAAGATGGATCACGGCGGATGCAGTCATGGGGCAGTTTCCTGCAGATGTAACGCATCTCCGTTTTGTTCGGGGCACTGAAAGCCAGATCGATTTGATGCAGATGATTGGGAAGGTTAGGTTAGAGATTCTATCTGCGTTTTAGCAAGAAAGAAGGCTGTGTTGGATGCAGGTGTGAAAAAGCACCAAATCCCCTGCCTACCGGCAGGCAAGCAAGCACCAAATAACAAATAAATTCCAATGACCGAAGTTCTAAAAGAAAGCGGTTTTGGTCATTTGGATTTGAAATTTGGAGCTTGTTTGGAGTTTGTGATTTGGAATTTGGGATTTAACGTAACCCTATTGAGGTCAGAATCTATGATTGAGATTAAGAACCTAATGAAAACATTTGGGAGCGTTGTCGCGGTGAACCGCATCAACCTTTCCGTATCCAAAGGAGAGATCTTTGGATTTATCGGCCCCAATGGCGCGGGAAAGACCACTACCCTCCGAATGATGAGCGGAATTCTTGCGCCTACAGAAGGGTCTGTCCTGATCGACGGAATCGACATGGCGAACCAACCCGAAAAGGCAAAGCAGAGGATGGGTTACATACCGGATAGACCGTTCCTGTACGAAAAGTTGACAGGAATGGAATTTATGAAATTTACGGCGGACCTCTTCGGAGTGGAGGATGGTTTGTTTCAGGGAGAATCCGAGAGGCTCTTAAAGAAGTTCTCACTCTATGACTGGAGGGATGATCTGGTCGAATCTTATTCTCACGGGATGAAACAGCGGTTGATCATTTCATCAGCTCTTCTTCATGATCCAAAAGTTCTTGTGGTGGATGAACCCATGGTTGGCCTCGATCCCGCAGGCATCCGGATGATTAAGAACCTTTTCCGGAATCTGGCGGAGAAAGGAACCACACTCTTTATGTCGACCCATACTCTGAGTGTGGCAGAGGACCTCTGTGATCGGATCGGGGTGATCCATAAAGGGAACTTGATTTCAACCGGAACCGTAGAGGAGTTGAAAAGTTCTGCCCGGATTGAAGAAGGGGATCTTGAGAAAGTGTTTTTAATACTCACCGAAGGAGAGGAGGTCCCGTGAGAGAAGTTCTAACTCTACTGATGCCCCGAATTCTGTCCTTTAAAAACCGGAGGGGATCAGGCCGACGACTCCGGTGGTTGATCTTCGGGACCATTGGCCTTTTCATCTGGGGAGCCCTTTTTTTTATCTTCTACCGGGTCCTCAGATATTTTCAGGGTGTGGAGGAATTCGGCGATATTCTCGCATACAAACTTCTCTCCATGACCCTGGTCACCTTTTTTAGCCTCCTGATCTTCAGCGCTATCCTGACCTCTCTTTCCAAGCTTTATTTGGCAAAAGACCTCTCCCTGGTTCACTCCATGCCCGTATCAAGGGAGAAGTTGTTCCTGGCACGCTGGATGGAGGCCTCCCTCGATAGTTCATGGATGGTTTTTTTCTACAGTCTCCCTGTCTTTCTCTCCTATGGAATCGTTTACCGAGCAGGGGGAGGCTATTATGCGATGGTGGGCATCAATCTCCTGCCTTTCTGTTTAATTGCCTCAAGTATTAGTGTCATCATCGTCATGGTGGCGGCTATCCTGCTGCCGGCAGGACGCATACGAAGTGTCTTCGTCTTTTTAGGGCTTTTGCTGACCCTTCTCCTGGTTCTTTCTTTTCGATTGATCAGGCCGGAAAAGTTAGTCAATCCGGAATCTTTCAACTCTCTTTTCCTCTATCTTAAGACTCTCGAGTCTCCCAGTTCTCCGATTTTACCCACCACCTGGTTCTCCGATATGGTAAAAACAAGCCTTTCCGGTTTATGGAAACATAGTCTTTTCCATACGGCCCTCTCCTGGAGCGGCGCTCTAACGCTCATCTTTATTTCAACATGGATTTCAGGGGCGATCTACTTTAAGGGGCTATCCAAATCGCAGACCTCGCCCCGGGCCCTGTTTTCATTTCCCAGATGGGGGAAGTTTGGATATGACTGGCTTCTCAATCATCTCTCCCGGACCACAAGAGCCTTTGTTGAAAAGGAGATCAAGTCTTTTTTTCGAGATCAAACTCAGTGGTCTCAAATCTTTCTAGTGATGGGATTGATCGTAATCTACCTTTTCAATTTTTCCGTACTTCCACTTGAGCGAAGCAGGATAAAGTTGGAATACCTTCAGAATCTCCTCTCCTTCTTAAATATGGGGCTGGCTACATTTGTCCTGAGCGCTGTTTCGGCGAGGTTTGTTTTTCCTGCGGTGAGCCTCGAAGGAGAGGCTTTCTGGATTGTGAGGGCCTCCCCGATCTCCATCCGCAACTTCCTCTGGATCAAGTTCTTTGTCTATTTCATCCCCCTTCTCCTTCTCTCGGAGTTGTTGATCGTTTCGACCAACCTTCTTCTGGAGGTGACGCCCTTTATGATGGTCCTTTCAATATTGACCGTTTTTGCGGTCGTCCCAGGGATCGTTGCCCTGGGAATTGGACTGGGCGCCATCTACCCTGATTTTAAGTCTGAAAGCCCAACTCAATCCGTCACCAGCCTGGGGGGATTGATCTATATGTCGCTCTGCATGAGCTTTATTGCCGCAGTGATCGTGCTTGAAGCCGGTCCGGTCTACAGTATTTTTATGAGGGGCATCCACAGGTATCGCCTCACCTCTTTTCAATGGGGGTGGATTGTATGTTCGTTTGCAATAGTTCTTGGACTTTGTATTGCGGCTGTCCTGATCCCCATGCGAAAAGGCGAACAAAGAATTCTACAAAGGGAATCCATTTAGAGACATCTGATTCATTCAGACAGCCAACAAACCTCCGGGCGATCTTTCGGCTCATGCTCAAACATTTTTATAGACAGAGGAGGCAAATTTCTGTTATATAAATTAAATTTCCATTG
>VGSD01000265.1 GCA_016875155.1 Deltaproteobacteria bacterium
TGCCAAAGAGGTGATTGGCTATGCTTCACGCAAAGGGCTACTGGTCAATCTGGTTGCAGAGGATGCTTCAAGGGGTGAAATCCCATTTATCAACGAGATCCTTTGCCATGCCTATGGATGGGGAGCCCAAAAGGCTTTTCTCTGCGACACCGTAGGAGTCATGGAGCCTTTCAGGATGAAGGAAATGGTGAAGAGGGTGAGAGATCAGATTCCCAGAGAGATGGGATTGGGTGTCCACTGCCATAATGACCTGGGTCTTGCTACAGCCAATACACTGGCGAGCATCGAAGCAGGGGCGGACTACCCATCGGTGACCGTCAATGGGATCGGGGAGCGGGCAGGCAACCCACCTCTTCACGAGATCGTCTTGGCTCTGGAGAAGATCTTTCATCGGGAACACGGGGTCGATAAGAAGAGGCTCTATCACCTCTCCCAATTGGTTGAGAAATGTTCAGGGATCTTTATCCCTCCCCATGCTCCCATTGTGGGCCTCAATGCCTTCAGGCACGAGTCAGGCATCCATGTGGATGGAATTCTTAAAAATAGCCAAACCTATAAGGCCATTGATCCGGGAGATGTAGGAAGAGAGGCCTTTTTTGTTTTGGGGAAGCATACGGGAACACAGGCCATTCTTCATCTGTTGAAACAGAGAGGGTATGAGGCGAAAGAGGAGGAGTTAAAAGAGATCCTGCGAAAGGTAAAGGAGAAGAAGGTCGCAAAAGGAAAAGGAGAGATAAGGAAGATGGCCGAGGAAATCGAAGAGTATTATAAAGAGAGCCTCAGTTTTCCGATGCAGTCTTTCTGGGAGATTGTTGAAGAGGTATTAAAGAAGGATGGCTAAGGGAATCACAGGCAAGATCATTGAGAAACATTCAGATGGAAGAAGGGAAGGCGGATACGTTTCTGCAAAGATAGACTTCATCCTTCTTCATGACCCCACCTTTGCTATTCTCCTTCCTGAACTTAAAGAATCCGGAAAAGAGATCTGGGATAGAGACAAAGTTCTTTTAACCGTGGATCACTTCAGCCCTCCTTCCTCGATTGAACGAGCGAATATTGTGAGAGAAGTGCTCTCATTTGCGACGGAGAAAAGATTACCGCATCTCTCTGTCCATCAGGGGATCTGCCATCAGCTCTTAGTGGAGGGGCCGTGGTTAAAACCAGGGATGCTTGTTCTAGGAGCTGATTCTCACACCGTGACCGGAGGCGCTCTTGGCTGTCTGGCAACGGGTATGGGTTCCACGGATATCCTCTATAGCCTCATCACAGGGAGAACCTGGCTCAAGCCACCGGAAGCAGTCCGAATCGATCTCATCGGGAAACTTCCTCCCCATCTTATGGGAAAGGATGTCATTCTGGACCTTCTCGGAAGATACGGAGAGGGAGGATTCCTCTATCAGGCGATGGAATTTTATGATAAGGATGAAGCTATCTCCATGGATGATAGGTTTGCCATCTGCAATATGGTCGTTGAAGGTGGAGCAAAGAACGGGCTCTTCTGGCCTGACAAGGTAACTAAAAACTATTTAATTGACAGAGATGGTCATCTGGATGATCAGAAAAATTGGCCCGATGGGGATTTAGAATACTCAAGAAAGATAGAAGTCGACCTTTCTCAACTTAGACCGAAGATAGCACTTCCTCACAGCCCTGCTCAGGTGGTTGATGCAGAGGAGATAAAGGGTGAGACCATCGACAAGGTCTTTATCGGTTCCTGTACAGGTGGAAGATTGAGAGACATTGAGTTGACAGCGAGACTTCTCAAGGGAAAAAGGGTTGCGCAGGGAGTAACCCTCCTCGTCACTCCTGCCTCACAAAGGATATACCAAAAATCAATCGAAAAGGGTTATATTTCAGCGATTATAGAGGCAGGAGGGGTGATTCTCAATCCGAGTTGCGGCCCCTGCGGAGGCATTGACAAAGGGATTCTCGGAAGAGAAGAAAGGTGTCTGTCCACTTCAAACAGAAATTTTAAGGGCAGGATGGGAGATCCATCCTCAAAGGTTTTTCTATCTTCTCCCCTTACTGCTGCTGCGTCTGCCCTCGCAGGCAAGATCATTGATCCGAGAGAGGTGATGTGATGGGGCTTCCTGAAATCATCTCCGGCCGGGTCTGGAAGTTGGGAGACCATGTGAATACGGACCTACTCCATCCTCCCTCTCACTTCAGTTTGGATGAGAAGAAGATGAAAGAAGGAATTGCAGAGGGAATGGTCAGGTTGGGTTCAGAGGTGAAAAAGGATTCATCGGATGAGGGATGGGTCATCGTAGCCGGAGAGAATTTCGGATGTGGTTCAAGCCGTGAGACTTCAGTAAGGGGCCTCGCCTCTTTTGGAGTCAAAGGGGTAGTGGCTACCTCCTTCGCAAGGATTTTCATGCGAAGCCTGATCAACCTCGGAATCCCTGTTTTTGAATGCAGAGAAATTCAGGAGTGCGTGAAGGATGGGGAGTTGATCCAGATTTCATTAGGAGAAGGATGGATTGAGAGTTCCCACCAAAGACGCTTTCCATTTTCACACATTGACCTACACCTTAAAAAGATCCTCGAAGCAGGCGGGTTAATCTCTTATCTTCAGCAGGAAAAAGATGGCATATGATTATGATGTGATTGTGGTTGGAGGAGGACCGGCCGGGCTCAATGCGGCCATCCGGACCCGTTGGGTAAAAAGGTATAAAGCCATTCCATGCAGTACCCTCCTCATTGAAAATTCCTATCTGGGCGGACTGACCTCCTGGCGAGGGTGTCTCTTTACCGGCCCCTCGTGGCAGATGAAGGGGAAGGAGATTGTTCGTCGCCTCCTGAAGGATGTGGAGAATTTGAAGATAGGGATTCATCAGGGAAGAGTTAATCGGATCAATGCTGAGGGCGAAATCAAAGAGGTCTTTACCTCTGATGGAAAAGTCTTCCGGTCATTGGCTGTGATCATTGCCGCCGGCATTAAGGTTCTTGTTAATGAAAGGGACTATCTTGGCCGTGGCTTAGAAGTGACGAGCATGGGATATGAATTTATCGTCTCCCATCTCAAAAAGCTCCTGAGTAGAAGGTGGGAACCGAGGCTGGTCATTGTGGGAAGCCAAAAACTTGAGAACCTCATTCCCTTAATCAGGGAGTTAAACACCGCCAATTCTCCCTTATTATATATTATGGAGGGAGAGGGGAAAGGAAAAGAAGATATTCTACGAGGATGGGTTGAAAAGTACTGGGGGGATAACCGGCTTCAGGGATTAACTGTCTGGACATCAAAGGGGCCTCGCAAGATCAAATGCGGAAAGGTCCTTCTTGACTTTAACTCATATGAACTTGCGCCGGCGTGGAGAATGGAGATTGGAACTGAAAAATTTAATTCTCCTTTCATTAAAGTCAATCAGGATATGGAAACATCTATCCCAGGTCTATTAGCAGCAGGAGATGTGACATCAGGGGGGTACAACTCTTTTTCCAGAGCAGTTTCCCAAGGAATGGCAGCAGGCCTGAGCGCTTATCGCTATGTCTTTCATAAAAAATTCAGAACTTATCCGCCTCTTTTTGCGTATCGCCCAACCGATTTTACGATTTCATCAGATTTTGAAGAGATTCCTCCTCTTGACGAGGACCTTCTTCCAATATCTCTGGTAGATGAGAAAATGATTAAATCTTCATTGGGAAGAAAATGGGCTGTGCTATCAGATAGCTTCAATGGAAAACTTTCGATCCGAGAGTTAGCCCGCGAGAAGAATCTTTCCCCTCAGGATCTTACGAAGATTTTAAAACGATTAGCGGAGAAGAAATTGATCACATTCCACATCGAGGTTCCGCGATGACCGAACTGCCGAAAGAAGTACTGGCCCTCGATCAGAAGATCATCAACTTTATCCGGAAAGGTGTGGACCAACAAGACCCCGAAGGATTCAATAAGCTTGCACTTGAAGTCTTCGCTCTCCAATTTAAATCGATTTCACTTTACAGGCGCTACTGCGAGAAGAGGGGAATCAAACCAGAGAAGATTTCCTCCTGGGAGGATGTCCCAGCTCTTCCCACAGATGTTTTCAAGGTCATGGAATTCTCCATGGTTCCCTCTAAGAGGGTGAGGACGTTCATGACGAGTGGGACGACAAACCCCGAAGAGAGAGGGAAAGTCGGTTATGACGAAGGTGGGCTAAGGTTGATGGATGCAACGATCGAGGAAGCAGCCGCTTCTTTTTTATTTCCCGATGGGATGAAAACGAAGGTCCTGATCATTGCTCCCTCTCCTGAGATGGCTCCCCATATGATCATGGCCTACGGGATGAACCATCTGAAGGACTATTTCGGTCTTCCTCAGAGTTGCTTTCTTGTGGGCAGAGGGGGTTTTGAAGTAGAAACCCTCCTGAAGGAACTCCGTTCTTCGGAAGAAGAAGGTACCCCGGTGACACTCTGCGGAGGCTCCTTTGGTTTTGTCAATTTTTTTGATGCTTGCCGAGAGAAGGGATTGAGATTTAAACTTCCCTCCAGTTCTCGCACACTCGATGCCGGCGGATTTAAAGGAAGGAGCCGGGAAGTGAAGCGGGAGGAGTTTGTAGAAGAGTGCGGAGAGATTCTGGGAATTAAAAAGGAGTTTTCGGTCAATCTCTTGGGGATGACGGAGATCAGTTCGCAGTTTTATGACAGTACATTGCGAAATTTTCATAAGGGTCTTCCTCTCCCTGGAGTGAAGATCAATCCTCCGTGGACCAGGACAGTTGTGGTTGATCCAGAGACCCTGAAGCCTCTTCCAAACGGTGAGATTGGATTACTCAAACACTTTGACCTTGCCAACAGAGGCCACATCCTGGCGATTCAGACCGATGATCTCGGAAGAAAGATTGGAGAAGGGTTTGAAGTATTCGGAAGGTCAAAAGAGGGA
>VGSD01000266.1 GCA_016875155.1 Deltaproteobacteria bacterium
TCTTCTACGGAGTAAGCAACCGATGTTCGAACCCATCCTCGGACAGAGGCATACTTATTGTGGTAGATTACAAGAGCGCGCTCATCTCCAATGCAATTCGAGTAGGCAAATACATCTTCATTCACATACCCTTCTGGAGTGAAGAAATCGTAAAGCAAGAAATTCTTCACGTCGGCGAAGAGATGGCGTCGTTTCATCAATGGGAAGATCTCCTGTTCGTGTCGCTCGATCAGATGCGAGTCAGGTTGTTCGTCCCATTTGGCATAGCGGTATTCCATCCCGTACTTTTCAGTAAATCCTTCGACCTGACCATGTGCAAACATGGGAAGTCCAGGCAGGGTCGCCATCATTGTACAGATGCCGAAATACTTATCCTCCTTGCCAAACTGGGCAACCGCGGTTTCTTCGTCTGGATTACTCATAAAGTTGACAAAACGCTTAAGGACCTCCGGATTGAACTCCAGAGTGTTCTTCATCACTGAACGGTACTTGGCGTTTTCTTCATCCTTCAACATATTCATAAAAGCGCTATTGTAAACCCGGTGCATCCCGAGCGTCCGGACAAAGTATCCTTCGAGCAGCCAGAAGGCTTCAGCAAGCAGTAGCGTATCAGGCGCCTCTTGAGCGATGCGGTCTACCACCTGACGCCAGAATTCTTCTGGCATCTGACGATGAAACTCTCCTCGGGTCATCCCATGTTCTGTCCGTGACGGGATTGCGCCTCCGGTGCCTGGTTCAGGGAACCAAAGCCGCTGATAATGGTTCTTAGTCAAGGTCATCGCCGCATCAAAACGGATGATAGGAAATTTTCTTGCCACATGGAGGATGGTCTGAATGACAGCCTCTCGGACCTCTTCCCTCAAGAAGTTAAGTTGCGCGGTATCGTTCCAAGGCATTCGCGTGCCATCATTTCCGTGGTAAATGAACTTTTGACTCCCCGCTCTTCGATCCACCCGTTTGAAAACGACAGCAGCGTCACTCTGATCGAAGTAGTGGTCTTCGAGATAGATCCCCACCTCTCCATGCCAGGAAAGGTCTGGCCCACTGAAATGATAGGCAGGGAAAGGGCTCTCTTCTGATGAGATGAACCAGTCCGGATGTTCAATGACCCACTTCGAGTCAATGCCCACATGGTTGGGCACCATATCACTTGCCAGACGGATCCCTCGCTTCCACGAACGGTCTTTCAGATTCTGGAAGGCCTCTTCACCCCCGAGGTCGCCTGCGATCTGATAGTCAAAAAGGGAGTAAGCAGAGGCCACTGCATCCTGACTCCCTAAAAGCTCCTTGATTCTTTTTGACGCAAGACTCCGTTCCCACAGTCCAATGAGCCATAGCCCTGTGAAACCCCAATTCGCCAGGCGATCCAACTCTTCGTCAGGGATCTGGTCGAGCCGGTAGATGGAACGCTGATAATTTCTTGATAATTGATGGAGCCACACATAGATATTTTTTGCCAGAAGCACTGTCCTTGGCATCCATTCCAGGTCGGGACTGAAGCGCTCTGGCTCTCCCTCCATGCCGGTGAATTCATAAACAGGAGCAGGGCCACGGGTCCAAAGTGTCATCCTACGCATCTGTGCAATCTCTTCCTCTTTGATGAGGTCCAGACTGCTGAGGAGAAGGGATAGGTATTTGCCCAATAAAGATCCCCATCTTTCCTGTATGTATTCCAGTTGTCCCGAGAGAGAATGGGGGATGGCAATGGCAGGGCTACGAAGCATATCGATCAGATGTTGATGGTCAGGGCCAAAAAAAGGCTGGGTTGCAAAGAAGGTGTAGAGGTGCTCGATGATCTGACCATAGGAGGTCTCTTTTTCAAGCGAGATGTGGTCAAAAAGTTCGATAAAAGGAGAGAAGGCAAGATTCTTATTGGCCATCCAGAGCATGAGCATCTCTTCAAGGATGATCTGACGGTTGGGTATGCCTGCTGTGTCAGCCTCTAAATAGCTTTCAAGTTCTATTTCTCCTCGATAGAGAGCCAAGGAAGGAAATTGGTTTGAAAATGTCAATAAGGCTTCATCCACTCCTATCTTCCCCAGTTTTTCATAAAGCCAATCGAGCGCCTGTTTCATCGTCTGAGGATTTTTCTCATCTCTGTAGAGACCGATGATGTAGTGGAGAATCTCATCAATCAGCCCCATCGCGTTCATCTGGCCGGGTTGAATGGCCTGTTCGGGAAAGTTGACGAGGTCCCTTCTCTCATTCATCCTCTGGACGAATAATCTGACCGCACGGAAATTGGGAAAGATCGCATTTCCGCTCACCGTAAATAGAGATTCATCGAATCGGTAGAAGTCCCGTGCCTTACGGGAGATATGGAATTCCATGACCATGGCGTTCTTCATGGTTAACAATATAGGCTAATCCACGGAAGGACTCAAGAAAAATTATGGATGGCTCAAATAGTCAAAAGGATCCGTTTGTTGGGAAGAGGCGATGATCCTGATTGCCTCCATCATCCATGATACTCATATTTATATCATTGACCGGTTTATTTAAGATATTCTTTCTGAATCAGTTTTGGAATTTCAAATTCACACGGAACCTTGGTCTGACATAGACCACAACCAGCAATCTTGACCCCGTATTCATCCTTTTTATTTTGCATGACCACATGATAAGTATATTCGAAACACTTATCCTTATCGTGACCTTTTTCTGTGATGGCTCCGGCAGGGCAGCGGGAAGCACAGGCCATACAGGTTTGATTGAAATAGTAGAGACAGTTGGCATGGTGATGAGGAAACATTTTTTGAGAGGGTTTGAGGGATAGTTCTGCCACAATCGTACCCACACGCATGGCTTTACCTTTTTTGGTAATCAGCCCGTCGCTCAATCCAAAGGCTCCGAGGCCACAGGCATAAGCAATATGGCGCTCAGACCAACTGGATGCGATGCCAACCCGAGGGGATATAAGACGTTTCCAAAAAGGAGAATTCATAGGAGCAACAGCCCGAATTCCCTTCTTTTTAAGGACGGAGACCAGATGGTCTCTCAGTTTGACATTAAATTGTTCCCCAAAATCTCGGGCGTGAGCCCATAGGAGCGAGGGATACTTCTTCTCTTTACGGTTGCTTTTACGGATATCTTCAGAGGTTGGAAGAACCCAGGAAATGACGGATAGTTCCTTGGAAGGTTTCTCCTTCCCAAAAGTCAGTTCAAAAATTTCCTGAGGCGTATGATGGAATTCCCCGATGATCTTTTTGTATTCTTTGAATAAAGGGTCATCTCCAGAGGCAAATCCAACGATAGGCAGGTCCCAATATTTTCCTCTGTCCACTTTGCGCCGATTTCCAGGGTTCTCCTGAATGAATTTAGTAATGGCATTCTCTATGGACTTTTCTGGATTTCTGGTGAGTGTGTTCTTTTTCATGGTTTGCTCCTTCATCAAAGATGAATCTTCATTTTAGGGTGTGATCCGATAATTTGACAAAACTGAATCCCTTCTTTTTCAATTCGGGGATAGCTTCCATCACACCCTCTGCGGTTCCGGACTCAGGGCGATTCATATGGAGAAGGATGATGGAGGAAGGGGGAACACTGAGCAAAACTTCTTTCACCTGACTACCCTTCAAAGTGGCACCCACATCTCCGAGGAGGCTGAATGTCACCACCTCATACCCTAACGCACCGGCAATCTCTACGCAGATCTCATCAGAATAGGCCGTCCCTGGACGGTAATATTTTGGTTTTCGCCCGGTGAGGGTCTCTATTTTTAAAGCATTCGGTTCTATTTCATCAAAAATTTCCTCTACATTCTTTGTTCCCTCTATTCCATGGGCTGAGCGACCCATGGTTGAACAGGGCCTATGGTTCAAACCATGGTTTTCGGTTTCAAATAAAAGATTCTTTGTCAATTTTTTAAATATCTCGAGATTGGCATTGATCCATTTACCACTTAGAAAGAGAGTGGCAGGAATCTTCTCCTCGTCAAGGTATTTCATCAACCTGGCATCATAACGATCCCCTTTGGGTCCGCCACAGGCGTCAAGGGTTAAGGCGATGACCTTTCTGTCCGTATGGAGCCTTGTTTTTACCCCTTTAACTTTTTCTCCCCATTCTTTTGGGATCCTCGGGGTAAATTCTGAAATGATCTTGTCTCTGATTTGTATCTCCTGACATTGTCCCCATTCCAAGCCCAATGGAAGAAGTCCAAGGCAGAAAAGCAAGCATATCAGAGTTGACAATACTGTCCTGTTCATCTATTTATAATGTATCCTGCTGAAGAATATTGCCCTAATTGAGCGAAAAAAACCCTATATTGAATTGCTTCACTGATGGTTAAGCCATTATTGATTTTATGGTCACATTTTAAAATCCCCCTCATTCCCCCTTTTTCAAAGGGGGATGATAATTTTTTTCTCCCCTTTGGCAAAGGGGAGTTAGAGGGGATTTTATAAAAATTTTCACTCCATTGGGGTATTACTATTTATATTATATGATTAGGGTTGGCACAAGCGGTTTCTCCTTTCCGGATTGGAAGGGGACGGTCTACCCTGCTGGCCTCCGGGATAAGGAGATGTTATCTTTTTATGAAAAGGAGCTGGGATTTAATGCCCTTGAGGTGAACTTCACCTATTATACTCTTCCTTCTCAGAAGAGTTTTGCAGCCATGTCCCAGAAGACTTCGGTTGATTTTGAATTTGTGGTTAAAGCCTACAAGGGAATGACCCATGAGATTCGGAACAGAGAAACAGGTGAGATGATCGATAACCGGGAGACCTTCAAGAAATTCAAATATAGTCTTACCCCTCTCGTTGAACAAGGAAAACTTGCCTCTGTCTTGGCTCAGTTTCCATACGGATTTTTCCCAAACCGTGAAAACTTTGGCTACCTCGCAAGGTTCAAAGAG
>VGSD01000267.1 GCA_016875155.1 Deltaproteobacteria bacterium
CCCAACGAACTTTTAAATTCTTCCAAGATCTTAGATCTATAAAAAAGAAGAGGTTGAGAAATCATCTCAACCTCTTCTTTTTATTTGGTGCCTAGGGCCGGACTTGAACCGGCACGGTGGGGGACCACCGAGGGATTTTAAGTCCCTTGCGTCTACCAATTCCGCCACCCAGGCTTAAACATCCATTGTTCGATGTCCATTGTCAGTCGTTGGTTAATAATTTAAATCATGATTTATACTCTTTGACGATTTTTGTCAAGATATGTTATTCATTGATTGCAGTGGTTAAAAAATCAGATGACAACGAATGAAGGAGAAAAGTATGCGATCGGATCGAATGAAGAAAGGCATTGAAAGGGCACCCCATCGTTCCCTCTTTAAAGCCCTTGGATTAACAGACCGGGAGATAGAACAACCTATGATCGGTATTGCCAATTCCGCCAATGAGGTCATCCCGGGTCACCTCCATTTACATCAACTCTCGGATGCCGTCAAGGCAGGGGTACGCCTTGCAGGGGGAACCCCTCTCGAATTTTTCACCATCGGAATCTGTGATGGGATCATCATGGGACACGAGGGGATGAAATATTCTCTCAGCTCAAGAGAATTGATTGCCGACTCGATCGAATCGATGGCCATGGCCTACCCTTTCGACGGCCTGGTCCTGATTCCGAACTGTGACAAGATCATCCCCGGGATGATGATGGCGGCAGCCCGTCTCAATATTCCGACCATTCTGATCAGCGGCGGCCCAATGCTCGCAGGACAATTCCAGGGAAGAAAGATCGACCTGGCCACGGTCTTTGAAGCAGTAGGCAGAGTGAAAACAGGAGGAATGACCCCTGCTGAGTTGAGGGAGATGGAGGGGTGCGCCTGCCCAGGGGTGGGGTCTTGTGCTGGAATGTTCACAGCCAACTCCATGAACTGCCTTGCGGAAGTTCTTGGACTTGCCCTTCCCTATAACGGAACAATCCCTGCCATTTCTGCAGATCGGATCCGCCTGGCAAAAGAATCTGGCATCCAGATCATGGACCTAGTCAAAAGTCATCTTCTTCCATCCAAGATTTTAACCAAAAAAGCTTTTGAGAATGCTATCACTGTGGATATGGCTTTTGGCGGTTCGACCAATACCTCCCTGCATCTGCCAGCCATCGCCAATGAAGCTAAAATCTCCCTTCCTCTTCAAATTTTCAATAAGATCAGCGACCGGACTCCCCATCTCTGCAATATGTCTCCCGCAGGTCCGTATCATCTTCAGGACCTTCATCGCGCAGGCGGTATTCCAGCCCTCATGGCAGAGCTAAGCCGAAGAAAGATGATCCACGGGGATGCAATGACTGTGACGCGAAAAACGATTGGGGAAAATATTAAAGGTGCAAAACGGCTCGACTCTGAAGTAATACGCCCTCTTGAAAAACCTTACCACACGACCGGAGGCCTCGTTTTTCTCTTCGGAAATCTGGCGCCCAAAGGTGCAGTGGTCAAACGATCGGCTGTTGACGAATCCATGTTAAAACATCGGGGACCGGCAAGGGTCTTTGAATCAGAAGAGGAAGCCATCAAAACCATTCTTGCCAGAAAGATCAAAAAAGGAGAAGTCATCGTCATCCGGCACGAAGGGCCGAAAGGAGGCCCTGGTTTTCGTGAGATGCTCGCTCCCACCTCAGCCATCGTTGGTGTTGGGAGAGATCGAGATGTTGCCCTTCTGACAGATGGCCGTTTTTCAGGAGCAAGCCGGGGTGCTGCCATTGGCCACATTTCTCCTGAGGCCGCTGAGGGAGGTCCTATTGCAGTCGTTAAAAACGGAGACCTCATTGAGATTGATATTCCCAAAAAGAGACTCAATCTCCTCATCTCGGATTCAGAATTAAAGAGGAGGCTCTCGCAATGGAAGCCTCGTAAGAAAAAGTTAAAGGGTTATCTCAGTAGGTATGCAAGGATGGTTACTTCGGCTCACACGGGTGCAATATTTGAGTGATGAACAGGATAGGGCCTCACTCTCCAATGGAGAAAATTGAAAAAGTATTATCCTCCCCCTTGATGGGGGAGGATTGAGGTGGGGGTGAAAACTGTTTCGTCCCCCTCACCCCTCCCCTCTCCCACCAAGGGAGAGGGGGATTATAAATTCTCTCGAAGGATAGGCACAGCATAAGGCCCTTCCCGGATGAAGGCCATGGTGGGATCGATTCCCTTTTCCCGGTAACGATAAACCGCAAAGAGGACCGCATTCTGAACCATCTCCTGCGCCTTTTCAAGAGAAGGCTTGATTCGCTTGCCTTTTAGAAAATCCAGACCGCAATGACCCGGCAGAAGGCAATAGTTCTTTCTCTCAATCTCAAGTGAACAGTAGATCAATCCTTCCTCTTCTACCTTTTTAAGCACTTTACCCCAGACCTCGGGCTCCCATTGGTCTTTAGTAAATTTCCAGGCAGGAGTTCTCAGCAGATCGAGATAGCCGTCCGGTCCCTGCAATTTGAGTAAGTGGATCAGGCTTCGATATTCCGGAGACCCGATCGGTTCGATGAAGTCCCTGTTGTTGGCAGCAATGATAATGACACCACCCTTTTTCACCGCAGGAAGAGCCCCGACACCAGCCTTTGCGGTCTGGTAATGATCTCTTCCCACATATCCGCTATGGGTGAGCACGATATCGAACTCTTCCTGAAGAGGAATCTCCGCATATCCCTTGATCATGTCAAAGGCTTTGAGGTTCGCCTCCACCATATCGCCTGTGAAAATACGGATCAGTTGTAGATCCTTGTTGAGATTGACATTGATCACAAAATCAACCCCAACCGTCCGGGCAACCTCCAAAGCCTCTTCATGGCAGGGATTCCCTTCGAGGACCAGGTTCGTTGCATTGGGATCTTCAAGATAGGTGGGACCATGGAATTTCTGTATGGTCTTTACATCGACCAATCCCGGACAGATCGATTTTCTTCCGCCTGAGATGCCGGTAAAAAAATGGCTTTCGACCAGCCCTGTGGCAATCTTCAAATCCGCAAAATAAAAATCCCGGTTGACATAGACATGGGTTCCTCTTTGGGTCGTCCCGATGCTCTCCAGAAGAGCCTGATTCTCGCAGTCGTGGTCAAGGATTGTATAGTGGCGAACAACCTCCTCTCCGTACATTTCTACTTTCTCCTCATCAGTGCTTGCCCGATGCATTCCTGTGGCCACAATGATCTTGATCTTCTCTTTCCTGATCCCTGAAAACTCCAATCGTCTCAACAATGGTAAAAGGATTCCGTTTTCTCCTTTATAGGGGACAGGCCGAGTGATGTCCGAAACCGCTATCGCCACAGACATTTCTTCCGGAGGGTTCCCTTTTTTACGAATGATCTCCTCTAGAGGAGGGCTGCCAATGGGGCTTAAGAATGCTTCTTCAATTGCTTTTTGAGGATCTGTTAAGACTGATACTTCCCTCATGGTCAGCTCAACACAGCGTGGAGGCACCATGATCCGAAATGCATTTCGGCCAAACTCTACATCCACAGGTTTCCAATCTTTTAAGTCGATCTTTTTTTGAGCCTTTTTCAGTTCGGGTCTCATGGTCTCTATCCCCTCAGCTGTTTCAGAGATTTTCTTTAATTTAATATAACGGGATTCCCTTGTCAAAATACATTACCTGTAATCCACCCTCCTTGACATTCCTGCCATTCCTCAATAGATTGGTGAAAAACAAAAAGGGGGGGCAAAATGAGCCATGTTCTACGAATCTTTGGACAGGGGAAGGTGCTGAAGTGCATCGTCATCTTTGCATCCGCCATTGGTCTGACCCTTCTGCTCTCCCTCTTATCATCAGTCGACGCCGATCCGGCAGATAAAAACCAGACTCTTGTCTTTTATCTTGAAAATGATATTTTCGGAGGTACCGATCGCCACTACACAAATGCATTTCGGCTTACATGGATTTCTCAAGACCTGACAGAGTACGATGAAGATACGCGTCTTCCACGATGGGGATTGCCCATTATCAGGAAACTACCATTGGTCAACCGCCCCGGCTACCAGCGTAATATAGGCCTCTCTCTTGGGCAAAACATCTATACTCCAGAAGATATTTCCAGAAGGGACTTAATCAAAGGCGACCGCCCTTATGCGGGTTGGACTTACCTGGCACTAACCTTCCACGTTAAAAACACGGCTAAAATGGATGTTTTCGAAGTTACAATGGGACTTGTTGGCCCGGCATCGCTGGCAGAAGAAACACAGAGAATTGTCCATAGATGGCTTGACACCCATGATCCGAAAGGCTGGCGTAATCAACTCAAGAACGAAGTCGGTGTCAACATCGGCTGGCAGCGCAACTGGCGGCTTTTGAGTAAATGTGTTGCTTTGTTCAGCCATTCCTTGGTCTCGGAGACCAGAATAGGGTCATGGGGCATACAGTAAGACCCCTTCCCGGATAACAGTTGCTGGCAGTGAGGCTTTGAGGTGCAATCGACTCTCAAACGCTTGATGAGGCAGGACCAGCACATCTGCTGCAACCCGGGTGCCTCGAAGCGCTTGGTAGGCCAAGCGGCTACGTCGTTTCTCAGGTGGAGCATCATCCGGAACCACTATCATTAAATCATAATCGCTATCTTTGCTTTGATCGGATCGAGCCTTCGATCCGAAGAGATAAATCCGCTCTGGCTGGAATGCCTCGACCAGACGATGGACGATTCCAGTTAAAACAGGGTCGTCTTGAAATTGGTTCGGCTCTGTCTCTTTTACATTTTTTTCCAAGAGTTGAATTCCTCCATCCTGTTCTTTATATAAGGATTTCTTATGACTATATCATAAAGAATTCAATTAAAAAGTCAAGTAATTTCAATCTATTTCATGATAAGCAAAATAGCTCAAGT
>VGSD01000268.1 GCA_016875155.1 Deltaproteobacteria bacterium
TGGTCGGACGTATTTTAAAATATCTTAAATTTTGCATGGTTAACAAAATATAGGGTACTGTATTTCACATATGTATAATAAACTCTTAACAGCTTGTCAATAAATTTTTGGGGTGGAAGGCAGGACAGAGAAAGTTTCCTGTGTTTTTTGAAGCAAGGGGATAGCTTGATGGATTTGCTGAGATCGGCTGGAGTGGTGTTCTCCATTTTCGTGAAGGGCGATGAAATTAGGACTCCTCTACAAGGTTCAACGCTCCTCTTGGGCATTCCTTTACGCAGATTCCGCAACCCTTGCAGTGGTCGTAATCGATCTCAGGACCTTCCTTTTTCATAGAGACGGATAGGTCCGGACAGAAGACATAACAGTTGCGGCAGCCATTGCATAAGCCACATTGGAAACATCTCTCAGCAGAACGGATTGCCTTTGCCCGATCCAACCCGAGGTTGATTTCATCGAACCCTCGGATGGCCCTTTCCTGAGGGAGTGCCTTCCCTTTTAAACGAGGGGTCTTTTCAAAGTAAGAAGTATTAATCTCCTCAAAACCAACGACCTTTTTCTTCTCGATATTCCTCTCCTTGGGATGGAGATAGGCCTCCATGGAAATCCCGCCTTTACCTCCAACCTGGATGGAGACGAAGGTCTCTTTCGAATCCTTTCCTCTCAGATAGGAGTCGATGGAAATAGCTGCCTTCTTTCCTGATAGGATCGCATGGCCCACGCTTCTCGGTTGAGTAATAGCATCTCCTCCCGCGAAAACTCCGGGTTGAGAGGTCATCGCATAGGGATTGACCTCGATAAAGCCCTTCCCTGCCCGAATCTCTCGGGGTAAAAAAGAGTGATCGAGCTCCTCCCCAATGGCCCGAATCACCTGGTCGGTTTCGACGAAGAAGTTAGATCCCTGAATGGGGATGGGAGATCGTCTTCCTGAAGCATCCGGTTTGCCCATGCGCACATTCAAACACTCAAGTCCTGTCACTCTTCCCTTTTCACGAATAACCCGCAGGGGCGCGACAAGATAACGAATTAAAACCCCTTCTCCCTCAGCCTCTTCCACCTCGTCCCTGTAAGCGGGCATCTCCTCCTTTGACCGGCGATATAGAATCATGGGTTCGCTGCCTAAACGCAGGCAGGATCTGCTCACATCGATCGCTGTGTTGCCTCCTCCGATGACCACGGGCTTTGATCCCAGGGGGATATCGTCGCCCAAATTCAAGCTCTTGAGAAACTCCAGGCCTGAAACCACATCTCTCGAATCCTCACCAGGGACATGGAGGGGCATAGACCTCTGGCCACCGGTCGCAATGAAGATGGCCTGATATTGTTTCAGATCTTTAAATGAAAAATCTCGGCCGACTTTCACGTTCTTTTGGACCCGGATTCCCAGCGAGAGGATTTTCTTGATTTCTTGATCGAGGATAGTCTTTGGAAGCCTGTAATCGGGAATCGCCCATCTGAGCTTTCCTCCGAGAACAGGCATCGCTTCAAAGATCGTCACTTTGTAGCCCATTCTCCCCAGGTAGTAGGCACAAGAGAGACCGGCAGGTCCAGAACCGATGACCGCTATTTTCTCTCTTCGCATGGGGCCCAGAGGAACGACTGGTCTTCCCTGCTTTAAGCCGTAGTCCCCGATAAATCTCTCCAGGGCCTTGATGGAAACCGACTTATCGTACTGCCTCCGATTGCACGACTCTTCGCAGGGATGGGGACAGACCCTGCCCAACACGGACGGCATAGGGTTCTCAATGGCAAGTTGAGCATAGGCTTCCTCGAATTTTCCCTCGGTGATGTTGAAGATCATTCGTTCGATATCCTGGGCCACCAGACATGTTTCGTTACAAGTTGCGATTCCCTCAATGAGGACCGGCCGGAGGTATCGCCACGTACCAGTCTTATTCCCGAACGTCGATTGAAGAGACATGGCCATGGGAGGGAGCTTCAGAGATACCTTCTTCTTCATGCGAACCTCACTGCCCTGACCTTCTGGTAGGCTTCTTTGGCCCCTGCCCTATTTTCACGAATGTGGGCTGGAACGTTCTCACGGATGGCCTCCAGGACATCCGTGATTTTCAACAAGCCCGTAACCTTTGCAAAAGCGCCCAAGATGACTGTACTCACAATGGGAGAGCCCTTTGAACCCAGTCCGTGACGGATCGCAATACCACTGGCATCGATCGTAGCCACATGGAATCGGGGAGGAAATGAAAAATCTTTCGGACCTTTCTCAGAGTTGATGACGATCCATCCGCCTTCCTTCAGTCCCTGAATGATCTCAGGGTTTTTCGCAAGATTCTGGTCGAGTATGATCAGATGATCTGGATGACGAACAGAACACCGAAGGGTGATCTCCTTTTCATCAACTCTGGTATAGGCAGCGACCGGTGCGCCCCGCCTCTCTGCCCCAAAAGAAGGGAAGGCTTGAACCCACCTCCCTTGCTTAAAGAAAGCCGAAGCCATTACTTTGGAAGCAACGACCGTCCCCTGCCCCCCTCTTCCGTGAATCCTGATCTCAATCATGGTCTGTCCTCAATCCTAAAAGATCGGTCAGCCGGTCGATGCGATCCAGCGATTCAATGTTCTTCAACAGGCCAAGGGCCTTTGCTGCCTTTTTATTCCCGAGGACCGGTGTGCATAGGTCGAGGAACTTCGATTCGAGATGGGAAACAGGGTAAGGATAGGATTCTCCTCCCTCACAGTCGTCCACGCTCCCTTCAATCTTGCTCCCATTCTCAAGCGTGATCACAATGCTTGAACCCCTATTCCCGGGAAACATGCGATTCATCCTCTCATCTTCGTGAAGATGGGTCTTCCTGGAAATGGTATTTACTTTCTCTTCGTATTGTCCAAACTCCTCCATGGTCTTCAGGCTTACGGATCCAGCAGCCAGGTAAAGTCCGAGAAGGTGCGGGATTGAAAATCTCATGGCGTCGATATTTTCAGGTTCCCTGCCCGCCGTATGCATGGCCCACTGGAAGGTGTAGACGTCGATTCGATCGATCCGGTCTATCTCGATCGGTTCTTTCTTGAGGGCGACTCTGAGCGCATCCAAGGCTGGGTGGGTAAACCGACAGGCGGGGTAGAGTTTGAAATAGTTCTTTTCAATAAGATATCCCTCTCCCAATCTGTTTACCAGACGCTCCTCTTTCATCCCTTCAGAGACAAGCTGGCCAAATGTCATCCGGACATTTTCAGGGGAGGCGGAGAAACCACATTGAAAGAGATGGTACGAAAGGATACCAAAATAATTTGATAGGGCGGCATACATCTGGGAGATATTCTTGCCAGTGAAAGAGTTTTCAGCGTGGGCAGTGATTCCCAGGGAGGAGGCGATGTTAGCCATTTCAAAGATATCAGTGGCCTGAAACCCGGAGATTTTGGCCACAGAAGCAGCAGCACCCACAGTCCCCCATGTGCCGCTCGGGTGAAATCCTTTCCGCAGTGGCGCAGAACTGCCGATCCTTCCTGCCACTTCATACCCCAGAATGACACCCTCAAGGAATCTCTTTCCGCCCGTAGCGAGAGATTCGGCATGTGCTAAGGCCGCGGGGATCAACTGAATCCCCGGATGGCCGAGCGCTCTATTGTTTCCCTCCTCAAGTTCCCGGGAAGAACCGGCTGCTCCGTTCAGGAGTGCAGCGTGCATGGGGGAGAGTTTTTCCGAGTGACCCAATCGGGTTGAGGTCCCCGGATGATCGAGGGGAGAGAAGAGGGTCACCAACCTCTGGTGGGGGCCATCCTGACTCCCAGCCAAGATGACCCCCACGGTGTCCATCACCACACGTTTGGCATGCTCGACTGTCGTCCGAGGTATGTCTTCGAAGCGCCGACTTTCAACAAACTGGCACAATTTACGAACAGGGTCGTTCATCCCTTTTCATCCGCTCAAGAAGTTCTTCCCACCTAGCATCAACTTCCGTTTGGAACTCATCGATCTGCTTTTCCTTGAAATGACTGAACCGGCCCTGGAGCCGAAAATATTCTTTGACCGGGATCTTCTCCGGCATGGAATTCAATTGATACCGCTTTCCACTCTCAACTTCATAAAGAGGAAAAAACCTTGAGGCCACGGCCAATCGGGCCAGTTTGACGGTCAGGTCCGATGAGAATCTCCACCCCGGAGGACAGGGGATGAGGATGTGAATGAACCGTGTCCCCTTGATCGCCTTTGCCTTCTTCACCTTTCTGGCGAGGTCTTCCGGAAAAGCTATGGATGCTGTTGCCAGATAGGGAATCCGGTGGGCGGCCAGAATGGCATCGACATTTTTCTTCGGCTCCTCCTTGAGGTTCTGAACGGGTGTTGTCGTTGTCCACGCCCCTTTGGGGGTTGCCGAGCTTCGCTGGATACCTGTGTTCATATAAGCTTCATTGTCATAACAGCAGTAAAGGATATCCTCATTTCTCTCGGCTGCCCCTGAAAGACTCTGAAAGCCAATATCAAATGTCCCACCATCGCCCGCCCATGCAAGGACGGTCGTACGCAGATCCCCAATCATCTCCAGGCCGGCCTTCAGCCCTGACGCTGTAGCCGCAGCCGTTCCAAAGGAGCAGTGGAAAAAAGGAACCTTAGATGCTGAAACCGGCCAGTAACCGTCCACCACAGACCCGCATCCAGCCGTGGTGATGACCGCCACCCTCTTTCCAAGCGCCTTCAGGACATGCCGGAATGCCAGAGTCTCTCCGCATCCAGGACAGGCAAAGTGACCGCTCGATAACAACTCTTCTTCCAGTTCTTGAGGCTTCATCCTTCAACTCCCATCCAGAAGGGCTTTCCATGCCTGATTTCCCCTTGGATCACCTTCTGAAAGAGCTCGCTCAATCCCTCAGGGGTGA
>VGSD01000269.1 GCA_016875155.1 Deltaproteobacteria bacterium
AGGCAACTACGGACGCCCCAATCCGATGCGGGATTATCTCTACCTCCGTGTCAGCCAGAAAGAGCCCTTCAATATCCTTTATTTCACCCCCGCAATCACAACGATCATGAACCTGAATGATCGAAGTTTTCAGATCTCCCCGGAGCTCCTGTATACCGGCTTCACGAATTGGGAATTGCGCTTGAAGGGGACTGCTCTGATCGGAGGAAAGGAGACCGACTTCGGCGAAAAACAGAATAATTACCGGATCGAATTAAGGGTAAGATATTATTTTTGATAACCCCCCTTGTTACCCCCGTAACCCCTCCCTACCTCCCCTTGCTTTAAGGGGAGGCAAGGTGGGGTTAAGATGGGATGAAGGGATGATATGGACTTTATTTTCTGATTAATGGACAAAGAGATACCAAGTGAAGACCTTATGGCCAGGATTGCCAAAGGCGACGAGGATTCCTTTCAGATCCTGGTTGACCGACACCAGACTTCCGTCTTGAACGTCATTTATCGTTTTATTGGGGACAGGACCCAGGCCAAAGACCTGGCCCAAGAAGTATTTCTACGGGTCTGGCAATCAGCCAAACATTATGAACCCAAAGCCAAATTTACGACCTGGCTCTACCGAATCACCGCAAACCTTTCTATCAATGAATTAAAATCTGCCCGTCGTCGAAGATGGCTTCCGTTTCACCGTTCTGAAGGCAGTGAGACTGCCATTGAGGAGACTTTCTCCAATGAGGCACTCTCTCCCGAAGACCTTCTTCTCCAAAAAGAACGTAACCGTCAAATCTCTGATGCCCTTCAGAGTCTGCCTGACAATCAGCGAATGGCGATTGTTCTGAAGCGATACGATGGCCTTTCTTACAACGAAATCGCAGAGATACTGGATTGCTCAGTCTCAGCCGTTGAATCCTTGATCGTCAGGGCAAAAAGGAGACTCCACAAAAAATTGAAAAATTTTTTAAAATGACCGCAGGTTTTTGGCTCGAGAGTTGTTTAATCTTTTGAAGGACAAATGAGATACGAAATGGAATGTCGCAGCGTCCAAAAGAAATTCTCAGCCTATCAGGACAGGGAACTTGAGCCACGGGAGCAGGAGCGAGTCAAAAATCACCTTCAGATATGCCCTGCTTGTCGTGAACAGTATGCGGGGTTTGAGCAGGTCTGGCAGACCCTGGAAGGTTTAAAGGGAGTTCATCCGGATCCATGGTTTTATCGGCAAGTCGTTAGAAAAATCAAGGAACCCCGTGAACAAGTTTTGTTTCCAACCCGCCAGCATGTTTTCCGGTTTTTCCGTATCCCAGTTGCAGTCTCCATCATTTTGATCGTTGGTTTACTGACGGGTACTTATCTTGGTAGCATCCTGGCACGATTTGATCTATTCCCATTCCCGAGTAGCCCTGTTAGTGATTCGCGGGTTCTTACTTCAATGAGGGTTTTTGATCCTGCCCCTCCCGGGACGCTTGCGGAAGGATATTATCGCATGGCCAGTTATAAGGAGAGTGATTCCAGATGAAATCGAAGTGGCTAATAATCGTTCTGTTTCTCTCGTTGGCAATCAATGCGGGTGTTGTGGTTATTCTGGGATACCATTATTACGTTAATGCCTCCACTCCATCCTCTGCACCCTGTCCCATGTCACCCGGAGACAGTCATCTCTATCAGTCCCTCGGTCTCTCAAAGGTTCAATTATCAAAGATGGAGCCACTGGCACAAAAGTTTCATGCGCGACTTGCGGAACTGGGGGCCCGCATGGAGGAGAGAAAAGAGACTCTAACGAATCTTCTTCAGAAAGAGAGCCCCCCTGCGAACATAGAAAGTCTGCGAAAAGAGATGGCCGCTATCCAGGAGGATATTCAGAAAGAAGTGATCAGCCACATCATCGAGTCAAAGAAGATCCTCGATCCCGTTCAACAAAAACGATTTTTTGATCTCATGCGTCAGAGTATGACCCCCGTTAAGGCGGGTATCAGGTGATCAGGATAACAGGGTGAAGGGGGCCAGGAAATCAGGATACCGGGCAGGAACTTCTTATTCAACCTGCTATTCTGATATCCTGATGTCCACTTCCTGATAACCTGATACTCTGATAGCCGTTTCAAAGGGGAAAACTGACACAGTGCAGTTAATATTTATCCAAGTCGAGCAGCATAACAACGGAGGTAGGTAATGAATCTGCGTTACATGATGAAGGAATTCTATTACCAAAGACGAAGAACAGTGACTTCAATCATTGGGCTCTCAATCGGAATCGCACTTCTCATCATCCTCAACTCTCTCTCCATGGCGTACCGCCAGGCGGCTCATGTTCCTCTAAAGGAAATCGGAGCCGACATAACGGTTCAGCGATCAGGAGATGTTCCCAAGGAGCTGACGGGAGCGGTCTTTCCCTGTTCAGCAGTGACAATCCGCAAGGGCGAGGTGGAAAAGATCCAGAATCTTCCGGGTGTAAGAGGAACAGGCACGGGCCTGCTGCTATGGGTCTTCGATCCGAACAGGGCGTGGATTGTCCTGGGAATTGAAAAAGACAATCCCATAGGACCGAGCCTTCTTCGTGCTTCTGTCACCGAGGGAAGATTTCTTGAAGACGGTAAGCCGGAGGCTCTTGTCGAGCAAGTCTATGCCCGGCAATTCGGGATCAGGCTAAATGACACCATCTCCGTGTCTGACAAGAAATTTCCTGTCGTGGGTCTTGTGGATGCATCCCGCACGGCTAAAATCGCCATAGCGAATGTGTACCTGTCTCTCAGAGACGCGGAGGAGTTGGCTGCCTCGTCGAAAGAATTGCAGTCTGTTTCTCCATATGCACCGGGCGACGTCAATCTCCTCTTCGTCAAGGCGGACCAGAGAAAAATCACCGGCCTGGCATCTGAGATGAAAGGTATCCTTGGGAATAAGGCTACGATCGCTACTCCGGATTCCTTTCTGAAACTGCTGGGCAGCCTCTTCGCGCTTTCAGATAAATTCACCCTGGCAGCTTCTCTTATCGCTTCCATCATTGCTCTTGGAGGCGCGGTTTTCCTGATCATCAAGGCCATGCTTCCCAACCTTGTCGAGCGGTCCCGGGAAATTGGCATCCTGAAAGCTGTTGGCTGGACCGAGGGAGACGTTCAAAAGCAGTTAATGGGCGAGGTCTTCTTGCAATCCCTTGCGGGGGGCGTCTTCGGAATCATGATGGGATATTTCTTTTCCTATCTCCTGGGTTTTCTTTCAATTCCCGTATCGACCCCCTGGGAGCTGAATCTTTTGCCTGCCTTCGCCAAAGAGACGGCAGCTACAGCCCAGACCGTCCGGCTTCCCGTGAGCTTGTCCGCCGGACTGGCCGCAGTCTCTCTGGCATTGTCCCTTGTTGCAGGCGGTACGGCAAGTTACGTGATGGGCAAACGGACGGCAAAGATGAAACCCGCCGAGATACTGAGGCAACTCTGATAGTTAGGGTTTAGGGATTTGGTGCAAATCATGAGAATAGTGGAGTGAATTATGAAGCATCTTTTGGTAGTCCTTTTCTTATCGTTCTGGACCTTATGGGCTGTTGCAGAGCCGTTTGGTGTTCGCGTATTTGGGAACTTTGAACGCATGAGCCGTACCGGAGACACCCAAGGCGTGGTGAAGCTGCAAGAGATCCTCACACTTCCGGGCGCTTACGGCTTAGGAGCTTTGGATGGCCTCCGTGGGGAAATCATGCTGTGGGACGGGAAGCTCCTGGTGAGCCGGGGGCATTCGGCAAACGGGGCTGTTGAACCCGCCGAGCCCACCGACGAAGCTGTCTTATTCGTCGAGGCAAGGGTTGATGCTTGGGACGAGGTGGTGATCCCGGATGATATGGAACGAGCGCAGGTCGAATCGTTCGTGCTGCGTACCGCTTTACGTAAAGGACTAAATACTGATCGAGCATTCCCGTTTATCTTAAGAGGAAATTTTAAACGTGTCTTATGGCATGTAGTGACCGGAACTGTAGCACAAAGTGAGCAAGGTATGCATGCAGGAAAGATTCACCCTCAAGGCCATGCAAGGAATCGCGTCTTTGACCAAGACAATGTGGCCGGACACCTGCTCGGTTTTTATTCCAGCGCTGCACTTGAAGGAGTGATCTCTCACCCGGGAGAGCGCTTCCACGACCACTATGCGGATGTTGCCTTTTCCGTGGCGGGGCATGTTGATGACTATCGTGTCGCCCGAGGCGCCGTGCTCCTTTTACCGCGTGCCATCTATAAAAAATGAAAGGCTCTTCGCGTAATCGAGTGGGTCATTTCTGTCTTTTCTCTCCTGCTCTTTGATGAAGATATTCCTCTTCTTTCCCCTCTTTGGAAAAGAGGGGCCAGGGGAGATTTTATTAATCATATACAACTCCATATCCTTTCCATCACTCCGTCTATGTTCTCAAAAAGATCCCTGTCTGAAAACCTTAGAACCTTTAATCCCATTTCTCTTGAATCATCGTCCCTTGTCTTGTCCTTTGCCTTACCCGCTTCAGAATAGTGTTGCCCTCCATCAAGTTCAATAACAAGATTGGCCTTCGGACAGTAAAAATCAACGATATACTTTCCGATGTTCTTTTGGCGATAAAACGGATGCCCTTTCAATTGCTTACGCTTCAACCTTAACCATAACCTGTTTTCAGCATCGGTCATGTTTTTTCTGAGATGCTGCGATAAGGCTTTCAGCCGTTTATCATAAGAAAGCATCCCTTTTTAAAATCCCCCCTCTCCCCCCTTTGGAAAACTCATCTTTACCCATAAATTTAGTCGCTGGACACAAGGGGCACTCCGATCGACAATCCATCCCCCTCCTCACCTCCCCCTTGAAGGGGGA
>VGSD01000270.1 GCA_016875155.1 Deltaproteobacteria bacterium
TAGAGGCGGTAGGGCCCGTTGATGCCGCTGTCGCCGTAGTACCGGGTCCTGAAGCCAAGGGGGCGGTGATCGAGGCGTTCGAAGCCGGCATAAAGACCGTACTCATGCGCGTCGAGCGAGTCCCTCTGCATGACTCACTGGAAATCATCGCCCATGCGCGTAGCCATGGAATCCAGCTCATTGGTCCAGGTTCTGCGGGTGTGGTCAGCCCTGGCAAAGCTTCTTTCGGAGGCCTGGGAGGGTTTATCGGGTCTTCGGACCTCCCCAAGATCGCTTTCAAGCCCGGCCGGATTGGTGTTGTATCACGCAGTGGAGGACAAACCTCTACAATAAGTTGGGTGGTTTGCAGCGCTGGGTTCGGAATCAGCACCGCCATTCATCTCGGTTCTGAACCTGTGTTAGGAATGACTTTGGCAGAGGTTCTTCCCCTCTTCCAAGAGGACAAGGAAACGGACGGAGTGGTCTACTTCGGAGAGATTGGAACCGTCATGGAAGAAGAAGCGTGCGAGGTGATCCGAGAGAGGCGCTACACCAAACCGCTGGTGGCCTATATTGCCGGTAAGGGGCTTCCTGCCGGTTTGCGTTTTTCTCATGCAAGCGCCATTGTGGAGGGGGGTAAAGGGACTGCAGAAGGAAAGATCAAGGCGCTCAAGGAAGTGGGAGCCACCGCGGTGGATCGGCCCGATGAACTGGGTCCGGCCATCAAGAAAGTTTTTGGAAAATCGTAAGGGAGACGATGGATGACAAGGATACTGAGGTCAATGCTTTATGTACCTTCAAACAGTTGGAGAATGATTCAAAATGCGACCACTGAAGGTGCGGATGCAATCATTCTGGACTTGGAAGACGGTTGCCCTATCGCTGAAAAAGAGACAGGTCGGGTTTTTGCAAGAGATTCCATCTCTATGCTCAAACAACACGG
The DNA here is from genome assembly GCA_016875155.1 of Deltaproteobacteria bacterium. Next base: position 923 of record VGSD01000270.1, read on the forward strand.
CCTGGATGTCTTTGTGCGGGTCAATTCCATAGAAACAGGACTGACTGCCACGGACGTTGAGTATGTTGTCGTCAAAGGTCTTGATGGCATCATGCTTGCGAAGACCGATTCGAAAGAAGACGTCCAACAAATCGATAGACTCCTTCGCGAAGAGGAAGAGAAAAAAGGGCTCGCCATCGAAAGTGTCGCCCTCATGGCCCTGATCGAGACGCCGAAAGGCATCCAGAATATCCGGGAGATTATTGAGGCAAGTCGACGAATGGTGGCCATAGGATTTGGAGCAGGTGACTTTTCCCGGGAGATGGGAGCGGGAATGGGTGTGAGTAAACTCTCTCCTGAAGAATATTTTCCTATGGTGCTCTATGCCCGATCAGCGATGGCTGTTGCAGCAAGGGCTGCAGGCATCCATGCGATAGACACCCCATTTTTTGGGTTAATCATTGATCTGGAAGGGCTCGCAAAAGAATCGGAGAAATCGAAACTGTTAGGCTTTTCGGGAAAACAATTAACCCATCCCAGACATGTGGATGTGGTGAATCAGGTTTTTGCTCCCGCTTTGGGCGATGTGGTTTTTGCAGAGCGGGTAGTGGCCGCCTATGAGGAAGCAAGGGTAAAAGGACTGGGTGCAACGACCATCGGCGGCAAGATGATCGACTACGGCTCCTTTAAAAGAGCAGAATCCCTTCTTGCCCTTTCTAGGGCGATCGCGGAAAGGAAGAAGACAAAAGAGGTCTAAATAGGGAAGCAGGAGAGGAATGAGGTGGAGACGATTTCTTCAATCTATGCCGATTTTCTAGTCCGCACACGTTTTGATGACCTGAGCGCCGAGGTTATTCAACAGGCCAAGAAGGTAATTTTAGATTTGATCGGTGTTTCACTGGCTGGTTATAAGATGATGGCCTTTCCGAAGTTAGTCCTGGATTACGTACTCGAGCTCGGTGGCAAACCGGAAGCAACCGTGATTCAAGGTAAAAATAAAATTCCGGCTGTTCACGCCGTTTTTGCCAATGCATCCTGTGCCCATGCCCTTGATATGGACGACGGCCACCGCTTTGCCGCTTCACACCCGGGAGCAGTCATCGTTCCCACGGCCATCGCTGCTGCTGAACTGACGGGAGCCGACACAAAGTCCCTCATCGCAGGCGTTGTGGCAGGGTATGATGTCATGATTCGGGTAGGGAAAGCGATTAATCCCTCGAGCCTGAATCGAGGTTTCCATATCACCGGGATCACAGGAACCTTCGGTGCCGCGGCAGCGGCAGCAAACATCATGGGACTCAGCCGTGAGAAGATCATCGCGGCTCTGGGAATGGCAGGCCTTCAATCCGCCGGACTCATCCGGACCAATCATGAGGAGGAAGGCTCTATGGTCAAACCCATCACCCCAGCCAGGGCTGCTGTGTCAGGACTTCTTTCATGTATTCTGGCCAAAAAAGGAGCCATTGGCCCTCTCCAAATATTCGAAGGTGAAGATGGGTATTTGAAAGCATTCGCGGACCAAGTGAACGTCAATGCCCTAACCCAAAAATTGGGCGTTGATTATGAAATCTGTAATATCTATCTGAAGCGATATGCGGCCTGCCGTCATGCCCATGCTTGCATTGACGCTGCTTTGCAAGCTTTCCATCGGAGTCAAATCGGCGTGGAAGAGATCAACAGCATAGCTGTGGAAACGTATCCAGCAGCTATTCGGCTTGCTGGTATTACTGACATAACGACCCCTTCCGCCGCACGTTTCAGCATCCCCTTTTCAGTGGCGTTGGCACTGATCAAGAAAGACGCTGGAGCGGATAAGTATTCTGAAGAGAATATCCGGGATGAAAGGATACAGAACCTATCGAAGAAAGTAAAGCTTTCCCCTAACAAGAAGTGGGAGGAAATATATCCGAATCAAAGGGGGGCAACGGTTCGTATTATTGACAAGATCAACAGAGAGTGGTCTGCCGAAGTGGACTTGGCCAAGGGGGAGCCGGAGAACCCAGCGGCCTGGAATGAAGTCTATCAGAAATTTTTTACGAATGCATCACTGGTCCTTCCAGAGGGGGATGTCAAAACACTGGAAAATACGATCATGAATTTGGAGGACTTTGCCTTGGATCGGTTGACAGAGCTTCTCTGATCTGGTCAAAGAATTCGACAAATAAATTTCCAACCCCATGGCATGATGAAAAAGAGACCCATATGAAAAAGATGCAGCTGGTTAAGGGAAAATATGTTATTCCTGCATATGATCGAAGCCCGATCGAAAACGGCTGTGTGGTGGTTGAGGGAAACAGAGTCGTCGAAGTTGGAAAATATGGTGAATTAAAGGTAAGGTTTCAGGGAGTGGAAGAACTTGGAGATGGTTCCCAGTTGGTTATCCCTGGACTCGTCAACACCCACAGCCATGGCCGGGGCCTTTCAGATTTTCAACGGGGAGCCATCGATAACACTCTCGAAACCTGGCTCTGGTCGACCCGAACCTACATCCCCATTTCAGCATATGACGATATCCAGTTTTCAGCGATTCGATTGGTCGAGTCGGGTGTTACCTCTACGATGCATAACCATATTCTAAAAGCCCCGATCCATTATAAGGAAGAATTTTCGAAAGCCCTTCGCGCTTACCAGGATATTGGGATGAGGGTAAGCTTCTGTCCAGCCATTAGAAACCAAAATCCTTTTGTGTATGGAGATAACGAAAGTTTCCTTAAAACCCTCCCTGAAGAAATTGGAAAAATGGTTCTCCCCCCTTCGGATCTCCGCGCATTTTCAGAAGAAAAATATTTCAACAGCCTATCAGATCTTATAGATCAATACGCCTCAGCGAAGGTGAGAATCTCTTTCGGCCCTCTCGCCCCTCAATGGTGTACCGATGATCTCTTGAAGAGGATGAAGAGAGAGGCGGATGAGCGGGGCATCGAGATTCATATCCATGCCCTTCAAACTTTGTTACAAAAGATATACAGTCTCAAGACCTATGGAAAATCACTCATCGAGCATATGAAGGAGATCGGGATGCTTGGAAAAAACCTTTCCATAGGGCATTGCGTCTTTCCCACCCTTAAAGAAATTGATCTCCTTGCCGAATCAGGCACCTCCGTGTCCCACCACCCTTCCTGTAACCTTCGGGAACGAAATGGCATATCTCCTGTCTACCAGATGATCAAAGGGGGAGTACGGGTTGGCATCGGTCTGGATGGAAAGGGAATTAACGATGATGATGATTTCATCCAGGAGATGAGAATGGTTTATCTCCTTCATCGGCTATCCGCCCATGAGTTGGATTCCTCCTATCTATCTTCGCGAGATATTTTTAAAATGGCAACGGTCAACGGAGCAGAGATCCTTGGGTTCGGAGATGAAGCTGGAAGACTAGAGAAGGGGCGACTGGCAGACATCGTCATCCTCGATTTGGACCGTATCTTTGAGCCTTATATTGATTCTACACAGGATCTTTTTGACGTCTTCCTGTATCGAGCAAAGGGATCAGATGTCAACACTGTCCTGATCAATGGAGAACTCGTAATGAGGGGAAAGGAGTTGTTGAAGGTGGATAAGAAGAACCTGTCCCGAAGAATCAGAGAAGAGGCCAGCCGTGAATGGACCCTTCAAGAAAAGGCATTTCGAGAGGCCACCGAAAAACTCAGAATACACTTGCGTGATTATTACAAGGACTGGTATAAAACGGTTGAACTGGAACCCTATTACATCTTCAATAGCAGGAAATAGTAGATGAGACTACATTCTTTCTAGTGTAATGTTACAGTAATATCTTTACAATCATCCGGTCTTGTGTTATGATTGGGTTCATGTGGAACCCAGCCGAAAAATTGTCTATGACAGAGGAGCAGCGCAAAACCCTGAAAG
>VGSD01000271.1 GCA_016875155.1 Deltaproteobacteria bacterium
CGGATAAAACCATCTAAAAAAACTTTCTCTTCTTTGAAGTCAAAACGGAATGAACCTTCCTCCAGAACCGGCTCTTTAAGTGCCTTGATGTCTGTCAGGGAGGAGATCTTTTCGAAAATCGGTGAGCCTTTGATGACCCCTTTGCCCAGTTTCAGATCGGCATCTCCCTTCAAAGTCTCTTGAACCCGGGCGCTGTTAAAATGAAATTTCCCTCCCAAATTTCCTTCGGTATTGTAAACATCCCCCCCTGAAAACTGAAGTCCAAGGGGTTCTATTTTTACGGCACCATTCACATATTGATAGGTGACGTTCAGACCTTTGATGATATACCCCTGATATTTCGCTAAATCGACCTTGACCTGTCCGGAAGCTTTCAGCTTTTGCTCTGTTCCGCTTTCAGCCTGTCGAGTACTCTTTCCTTTTGGGCCCTCTGGTTCTTTCGAAACGGTTTTTGATGGAGTCTTTTTCTCTCCGCCGATGCCCATCCACTTCTCGAGATCTAATTCCTTTGAATAGAGATTGGCTGTAATCTCAGGCGCCTTGAGATAATCTTTAACCGTTGCCGTAAGATCAAGACTGTCCTTTCCGAGCGCTGTCTTCAAATTGGCCCGGATGGTCTGCTCATCCATATCGATCTTGCCTGTGGTTTTGATCTCTCCTCCCTTTAAAACGGTCTTGATTTCCTTCACCGAGATCTGGCCGGATTTCATCCGTGGGGTTCCGTCCTGCCCGACCGAGCCCATAAAGACCATGTCCAGGGCAGCCAAAACATCGGGTAGGGCTTTCTCTTCATCCACAAATTTGAATTGCAGATCTTTAATAAAAATCCGATCCGTCACAATAGAAACAGGGAGCCCCTGGCTTTGGCTTCCGGGTTGAGAAGGGCCGGAAGGTTTTTGAGAAAACCGATCCGTGATGCTGCTGAAGTTATACTTTCCCTTCCGATCCCTCACGATCGTCACAAAAGGAGCAATCAATTCGATCTTGCTGATCACAAACTCTTTCTTGAGGAGTGGTAAAAGGCGGTAGGAAAGGACAAACTCCTTCATCTTCAGGAAATCCTTCTGCCCGTCCATCTCCTTGACGCTCAACCCCTTAGCTACCACCCCTTTGAAGAGAGAGACGCTGATGTCCTCTAAATTGACCTTCCTCCCTGTAAACTCTTCGGCTCTTGGCAGGATCAATGCCTTCAGTCTCTCACTCGAAAGGTAGCTTTTAATGAAGATATGAAGCCCGACAACCAGTAGGATAATGATTCCAAGAATAATGATCCCTATTTTGATCAATTTTTTCATATGACGCCTCCCCTTTGGGACACTATCGTTTTTCTACTTCCCAAACACTTCTTTGAGCAGGTCGGTGGTTCGAGCGGCAGGATTGGTGCGAATCTTCTTTTCCTCCCCGCCGAGCACATGGAACAATCCACTGAGTGCCTTGGTGACCACATATTGATCGATATCAAAACTCTCCTTCTTGACAAATGGGATGGCCTCATAGCGCCCCACCAATTCCTTATATTGTCGGGTGACGCCCACCTCGTTCATCGCTCTGTCAACGATGGGCTTGAACACCACGGTCAGCTTATCCGTGGTCTTCCCTTGAAAATACTCTGTGGCTGCTGTCTCATGCCCTGAAAAAATCTTCCTCACATCTTCGAAAGTCATCTCGCCAATGGCATCCCAGAAGATCTGTTTGGCAAAAGGTGCGGCTTTCTCTGCTGAGCGATTCATGCTTAGAACGAACTCATCTACCTGCGGGCCGTAACCTACAGTTCTTAATCCTTTTTCCAGGGTACGGAGTTTCTCGGGCATCAGGATCTTGATCGCCTGGTTCAGAAAGAATCCATCTGTTTTACCGGTAAAAGTCACGGTGTTTCCTGTTCCAACCTTCAATGCCTCTTTTAACCCCTCGCCAATTTTTGCATCGCTGAGCCCTTTCTGCCCACCCAGCCCGATCCCTTTCAATAGCCGGTCGAACTGAGCTGAAGCAGGTTGTGCGATCAGCAACGCAATCACAACGAATGGAATGATTCGAGCGATCATGGTTTGACTCCTTTCGAAAGGAAGCTTCAGGGAAATTCTATTTCACTTTTGTTAAGAATTCAATTAAAAAATCTGAAAAAAACCTGATGGATAGCCAAAAAAGGACTTTTATGATATGAGTCTTTCCATGGAGAGAGAGAATAGAGAACTGCTGGTAAAAGGGGCCTCACATTTTGGAATCCGATTGGAGGAGAAGATGGTGGAAGCGTTTGACCTCTATCTCAGGGAACTCCTCAAATGGAATGAAAAGATCAACCTAACTGCCCTCCGAACCGAAAAAGGGATCGTCCTGAAACATTTTCTCGACTCCCTGTCTGTCTTTCCTCACCTCTCCAAGATCTCCTCTCTCTTGGACATTGGCTCAGGCGCTGGCTTTCCAGGAATTCCTTTGAAAATGGTCTGCCCTTATCTTGACGTCACGTTGATTGACTCCGTTCGAAAAAAGGTTGATTTCCAAAAGCATATCATCCGGACGCTTGGGCTAAAAGGGATTACAGCAAGTCATGGCCGAGCTCAGGACACGCAGGTTCTCGAGGCTCTGCGAGGTCGGTTTGATGGAGTAATCGCAAGGGCTTTTTCCAACCTCGACACCCTCCTTCTTCTCGGCTCTCCTTTTTTAAAAAAAGGAGGAACTCTTTTGGCCATGAAGGGAGAGGAAATGGAATCTTTCTCTCGCACCGGAAAGTTACCATATCAATTCCAAAGGATGGTTCAGTTCTCCCTCCCCTTCAGTTCGATCAAAAGGTCGGTTCTTCTCTTCGAGAAGTTATAAGTTTAGCCTTTCCCTCTCTCCCCCTTTTGTGCTATAAAGAGCTAAAATTGGAATATTGGAAAAATGGAATAATCGACAAATAGAAGGTTAAGGCTAAGGATAAGGTTAAGAAAATCTCGACCTTAACCTAAACCTTAACCTCAAAGTGTTCAATCCAATATTCCAACATTCCATCATTCCATAGGTTTCCATGGCCAGGGTGATCTGTATTGTCAATCAGAAAGGAGGGGTGGGGAAAACGACCACCGCAGTCAATCTCTCCGCCTCCATTGCCGTGGCGGAAAAGAAAGTGTTGCTCATTGACATTGATCCTCAGGGGAACTCCACGAGTGGAATCGGCTTCAACAAAGAGGAGTCCAACGGGACAATTTATCAGGCTCTGCTCCGGGGCTCGGGGCTGAAGGATATGATTCAGAAAACCTCTCTTGCCCATCTCGATGTGGTCACTTCCAATACCGATCTGATTGGCGCCGAAGTGGAGCTTCTTCAGGAGAAGAACCGCGAGAGAAGGCTGGAGCAATTGATTAAAGAGGTGGAATCAGAGTACGACTACATCTTCATCGACTGCCCTCCTTCCCTTGGGCTTTTGACTATCAACTCTCTGACAGCCGCCCATTCCGTCCTGATTCCCCTGCAATGTGAATATTACGCGCTCGAAGGCCTGGGGCAATTGCTCAAGACGATCCGTCTGATCAAACAATCTCTCAATCCGAGATTGGAGATTGAAGGGATTCTCCTGACCATGTTCGATGTGCGCAACAACCTCTCTCATCAGGTGGCTGATGAGGTGAAAAGCCATTTCAAGGATAAAGTGTTCAAAACGATCATCCCACGCAACATTCGGCTGAGCGAAGCCCCGAGCCATGGGAAACCGGCTCTGCTTTACGATATTCATTCAAAAGGTGCTGAAAGTTATTTAAACCTGGCCAGAGAAATCATGGGAAACGGAGAAAGGAATGGCAACTAAGAGAATGGCTTTAGGGAAAGGCCTGGGAGCGCTCATCCCGGAGGTTGACGAAATCCAGGAAAAGAAGCTCTTTTACTGCGGGATCGAAGAGATCCATCCCCGTCGGTCCCAGCCCCGGAAGCATTTCGATGAATCGAACCTCTTGGAGTTGGCTGAAACCATCAAGGAGAAGGGAATCCTCCAACCCCTGACAGTGAGAAGGATCGAGGGAGGGTATGAACTTCTTGCAGGAGAGCGACGCTGGCGGGCTGCCCAGAAAGCTGGATTGAAAGAAGTCCCTGTGATCTTAAGAGAGGCAGATGACAGGGAAGCCTTGGAAATCTCCCTCATCGAGAATCTCCAGAGGGAAGACCTCAACCCCATTGAAGAGGCTGAAGGTTTCAGGAACCTGATCGAAAAATTTGGCATCAGCCAGGAAGAAGCAAGCAAGCGGGTGGGAAAGGACCGGACAACTATTACTAATGCCCTCCGTCTTCTCAGTCTCTCCTCTGAAATCAAAAACCACCTTATCCAGAACCGGATCACAGCAGGTCATGCAAGGGCGCTCCTCAGTCTGGAGAGTAAGGAGAAGCAGAAAGAACTCTGTAACCTTATCATCCAAAAAGGTCTCTCGGTAAGAGAGGCAGAAGCATGGGCGAAACGGTGGTCGGGGAAACCGAAAAAAAAGGTGGGACCAGCAGGGAAGAGGGAGGAGCTGCAGAGCCAGATTCAGAGCCTTCAGGATTCACTGAGGCGATATCTTGGGACCAAAGTCCGGATTCAGGTAAAAGGGAAAAAGGGGAAGATCGAAATCGAATACTACTCCCTTGAGGAGTTGGAGAGGATCATAGAGACGATCACAGGAAAATAGATTAAACAGAAATACCCCTCACCCCATCCCTCTCCCCCAAGAGACTGTGTCACAATGGGGAGGGTGAGGGGTAAGAATTTTTAGCATAACGAATGAAAAAACTCTATCTGTCTCCATATCAATATGATACAATGCA
>VGSD01000272.1 GCA_016875155.1 Deltaproteobacteria bacterium
TGCACATCGTCACCGCGCATAATCGCCGCCTCCGGATAACATATTGTTATCGTTAACCATAACACCTTTTCAGCCTTATGGGCAGCGATTTTTTGGGGTTCTTAAAAAAGAGTTTTTCAACATCCTGCTAGGGGAAATAGGGCAATCCTTTTTTTCATTTATTGGTCTTCCTATTTTCCCCAGTCACCCAAAGAAAGAAGATTTTGAGAGAATGAGAACTACTGTTTACCAAAAAGGATCAGGGGATATTTGTAGGTCCTTAGAACTTAATCTAAGTTATATTCGGTTAGCCAGATCAGGATTTTTCAATTTTCTGCTTATAGGTTCTTTTCTCATTCCTCTTTTAAGCCGATGGTTCAAATTAGTTGCAATAATACCCATGATTATCAGTATAAGCAGCTTATACAGCTGGTGTAGATGGATTAAATGGAACGTTACAAGGATTATAACTGCCTATGCCATTATCACTAATTCAAATAAGATAGCTGGTGATAGAATTAATGAATGATGTATCTAGTAATCAGAGTGTCACTCTAAAATATTCAAAAATAAATTTCTCCACTTGAGAAAGTCCAATGAGGGGACATTAAAGATAGCTGCCCTATATCTTCAATTAACTTAATTCCGCATGCTAAATAACTTTTGGGGGTATCCGGTTGACTCCCGTACCCACTATATCTTGTGTTTTATTATTTGGGAATATCCTCCCCGGAAATCATCTCCCATAACGGGAGGGACACTAACGGCTTGTTGTACCAGACGGTAGAAGAGCTTACCTCTTGAGCCGGAAGTTCTGCGATTGAATCTAAAGGTAAATTCATCGAGGTAATAATCCAGGTGAGAACCACGAACCGCTCCCTGATGGGTTCCCAACAACCATCGTTTCAGCAACGAAGCTGCCCGATGAGCCAATGGCAACAAGTTCTCTCCGATCTCAGAGGTTTCTCTAACCACAGCATGGATATACCCAAGGGAAGCCAGTTGACCATAACCAGCCCAGTTATCCGTGCGAACCATGCTGCCCGGCTCCACGGTTTCTTGGACCGCTTGGGAGAGACTTTCTGTGGAAGCATCGGGCAAGCGACTCAACCTAATTCGTCCAATACGCCCTTCATTTTCCTGGGCTGCGATCGTCACCAAAGCCTTTCCCCCAGAGCCGCGACCACGCTTACCCGGCTTCTCACCGCCAATGTAAGTTTCATCGATCTCAATAACACCGGACAAACGGTCACGGCCTGGTCGCACCATGGCTACCCGAAGTTTTTGCAGCCACATCCATACTGTTTCATACCGTGGCAAACCCAGGACTCTTTGAAGCCCCAACGCGCTGACTCCGTTTTTCTGGCTGGTAACATGCCAGATGGCCCTAAACCACAATCTCAATGGTTTCCTGGTGTCCTGGAAGATGGTTCCCGCGGTGACCGAGATTTGATAATCGCACTGGCGACAACGATACAGACCTCTCTTGGTCGCCCAGGCTTTATTGTTGCCACATCTCGGACAAGAAAACCCCTCCGGCCACCTCAATTGAAACAAATACCTGCGGCAGGCTTCTTCCGTAGCAAACCTTCGTTCGAATTGCAGGATGGTTCGGGGATAATCTTCAATTTCCATCAACCCCTATACTACATATAGTGGTAGGGAGAGTCAAGCGGATAGCCCCAAAATATAAAAAGAAAATCTTAGTACCGCGTGGCGGCCCTGCATTTATTCCTACTCCCACCAAGCAACTCAATCACAGAACTTTGCCCGCTTTCTCTTTGCCCCGACCCCAGGCGACCCGCTCCCCCGTCCCCCTCTTCTAAACCCAAAAGGAAAAACCGGAGACGGGACTCCTGTCCCCCCCATTCAATATGTTGCATACGGAGATTTTTCGATTTTTAAATCCGATGGAGGGACCGGTCCGGCATAGCGCGGTTCTTTGGCGAAAAATGTCTGCAAAGTCTGTAATGGGATGAAACCAAGAAATAGAGGGGGATTTGATCATTCAGATATTTCAAACTGCATGTCTGAAACGTCTGCTTTATGCAAAAAAATAGTCTTTTGGGTGCCGATGCTTAAGGCAATCTGACACCTGGGCAAGCATCCCCAGAAGGAACCAAGCCCAATTGAAAATTCCCGCCAGATTCCAAAAATCTCCCGTCTATAGACGAGTGGAACTTTAGAATTAATCATCCGAATGGTTTAGGTAGGACTATGTGAGGGGACCCATAAAAGTGTGGACTTTCGCCATGCTGATTTAAGCAATGTCCAACTGATGCTTACACTGCTGCGTCACCGAAACGTCACCAGAAAAAAATGAAACCGGGGATTGGGACTCATACCCCCCCGGGTCAATATGATCGCCATGGAAATTTTTCAAAATATTCATCATGTCTAGGGGATGTGATTTTTAGGACTTCTGCCTCTTGTCAGGGATTAGGTACGTACTCGTCTTGAGAAAGATGCATTACAGGGAAGCAGAATGGTCGGAAGGGAATGCAAGGGTCCCCCTCGTTTAGCGCCAATCTAAGCCTTTAGTCTTTTTTGGAATTTAGGTTGTGCGGAAATTCTTGTGGATTTGTGCTATAAGAGAAATTACTCGAGAGCTAAAAGTATCCATGACCATTCCCTTTAACCCATTATCACTCGCAAACTGGCCTAGTCGCCGTGGATATTGAGCACATGCAGCACACCGCTTTTAAGACTCTCTTGACCGCCCCTGCAGCAAAGGGGAAGTACCACCAAATCCCCGTGCAGTTCACCGATTGCGGTAAGCCCGACAGGACGGAGCACCGAGGGTGTTTCTCCTTCCACCTAAAACCAAGGATGTTCTTAAAATCTAGGCGTGGAGCCTACGGCCGCCCATAACAAATGCAATATTAAAGGGAGGTTTTTTATGGATGATTTACAACTTATGGAATTGGCCGCAATTTTAGAAAAGCCAAACCGTGTCTTGCTTCTTGGGCAACATTATCTGGGTGCTTCGCCGGATAATAATCCCCTATTTGCCGAGTTTGCCGTTGAATATCCTGGGGAATCCCTATATGGCTGGTGGCTCAAATCTCAGGACGACATTGGCCAAAGGGCGAAGTCCCTTTGTCGGCTTGAAGAAAAAGTGCTTGTAGGAGAAGAAATCAAGCGGTTGTTGGCTTTGCCCTGGATGGCGGTGTTCACCAGTGCCTTTGATGGCCTTATACGGCGCCATCTGGAAGTGGTTGGGCGAAGACAAATACGCCAATTACTGACCCCCGGATTTAATCGCACTGGAACTGCCCCATCGTTGCCGCTTTTTCGCCTCTTTGGAAGCATTGAAAGACAAGCAAGAGAAGAGCTACCACCGGCCACTAATATGGAGTTGTTCCGGCGAATCCCAACAACGACCAAGATGCTTGCCCCCCTTCTGGAGATTGTAACGCCTAACGGTTATCTCTTTGTTGATGGTTGGAACCCTGATCAAGATTGGCTGAGCCCTCGGGACTTATTTACTTCACTTGTGCCTTTTGCTAAGGGACAGGTTCTCTTGTTTGGAGTATCGCTTCCAGATCGAGATATCCTCGAGAAGGATCGTGACTTTGCCCGCCTCCTGGAACTTGGCATAGTCCGAACTTTTTCAGAGCCTTTAGTTGAGTTGGTTGCGCAATTAGAGGCTTTAGACCTCCTGCGAATCGAAAGTTTATTAGAAGTAAGTGAGCGTATTTTTTATCCAGTTTTCGGAACCCGTAAAATTCTAAAAGATGATGGCCCCTTGCCCGTTGAAACGCTGGAGCAAGTGGTTTTTTCACGCTTGGAATGGCGGCAGTTGACACAGGGAGTAGAGGTTCTCATGGAATTGGACCAGAGTGCTCCTTTGCCGGAAACAGCAGAAGAAAAGTTTGAAGTTTTCCGCAGTTTTATTGCCAACGGCCCCCAGCCCCGCAACCGTCAATGGCTTCGGCATCTTGTCTTCAGGCGCCCGGTGTTTGACAAGATTTTGCAACGGTGTCTCAGCCTATGCGAGGAAATGGTACCCCAGGATCACATGGTGATGCTCTATGGCCAAGCCGGCTCCGGGAAGACAACCCTGCTCAATCTGCTTGCCCTGGAATTACGGCGCCGAGGTGTGCCAGTGGTGCTAGTGGAGCGAAGCGTGCCGCCAATTAATATTGGCAATTTGGATATCTTTTGTCAAAAAGTTTCGGATTATACCCCCCTGCCCGTATTCATCCTCTATGACGGTTTACAAGAGCCTCAAGAATACTTGAACCTTGCGTCTTATTTGGCTGGCCGGGCCCGGAAAAGCGTGGTGTTTGGCACAGCATATCCCGGACAGCGACGGCGATCCTTAGGGGCGAGAAAGAAAAAAGAAGAAAAAAGTGGGATTCATGCTCACATACACGAGATATTTATTGAAGTAAACCTTTTGCAGAAAGAACAAGACGCCTTTCTTGAACATTTGGACCGCTTCATTCCGGATGCCAAAAAGAATCTGTCCCACTTCACCCGTTATTATGAGTTGTCTAACTTTTTCGCTTTGGTTTATCGTTTGCTGCCCCCGGTCAGACGCAGGATTGAATGGAGTCTGGTAAAGGAATTTTCCCTTGAATCAAGCCGCATTCAGAGGGAAATTGAAGGGAGTCGAGCAAAGGGACAAACTCGTCCTCCAGGGGCGACCCTCTTGGGAGAAAAACTCAGAGAAGCATTAAGTAAGAAGTTGGGGGATAAGGTATTCGAACTGTTCAGGGAACGAGTGCAGGCAACGTCCAGTGAAGGTGAAAGTTATGAGGTCAATGATGCT
>VGSD01000273.1 GCA_016875155.1 Deltaproteobacteria bacterium
CGCAGAAGAGTCGTTCAAAAAACTTGACCCATCAATCCGAAGAAGAATCGGTCAGAAAATTGAATTGGCTTTCGGGACAAAACCTACCCGAATGATATTCCTGTTAGGTCTTGCAGGACTACACCTAACCTGTAGCGGTATGTTAATCTTATAGCCGTTGATTACCAAAGAAAATCATCAGGCCAGGTGGATATACGAAGGTCAAATCCAAACATTTTGGATGATCTGAAAACAGAACATTTATAGCAGATAGTGAAACCCTTGTTATCAACTTTTCCCAATTACTGAGTCTTCGTGATCAATAATTGTATGATTATTTCTTTCAATTCGTTGAGATCAAAAGGTTTTTCTATGTAGGGGTTCATAACCGAATCAATAAAAACCCTGGTTGTCTCACCCAAGAGGTCACCCGATGAAAAGATAATTCGGTCCTTTAAAGAGGGTTTCCTCTGTTTAATAATTTCGTAAAAGTCGTCTCCACCCATTACAGGCATTTTCATATCGCAGATCACAAAGTCGAAGGTTTCATCTTCGATGATATTTATTGCCGTTCTCACATCTTCGGCAATACTGATTTTACATCCCACACGTTCCAAATACTCAGAAACTACTTCGAGAATAGAGGGGTCATCGTCAATCACTAACCCTTTCAACCCTCTCAAATCCCTTTCGGGAGCTTTTCCTTCGTCTTTCTCCCTTTTGTTTCCGCCTGCAATGATTGGAAGGGTGATAATGAATGTTGTTCCTTTTCCCCACTCGCTTTCCACCCTCATGGTGCCACCATGGGCCAAAAGGATGTCATTAGAAATTGCCAACCCAAGTCCAATCCCTTTTCCTTTGGTCGTAAAGAAGGGATCCGTGAGCTTTGAAATGTCCCCCTTCTGGATTCCAGGGCCATCATCTGAGACTACAATCTCGATCTGGTTTTTAAACACATGAGTCTTGATCCTTATTTCACCAAATCCATGAAATCCTGAAATGGCTTCCTCTGCATTGTTAATCAGATAGAACAATACTTCCTGGATCTGTTTTGGATCTACTTGGGTGAAAGGGAGAAACGGAGAAAGTTGTTTCACCAAATTAATTTTCCTATTATTTAATTCCGGTATTTTAATTTCGAGGACTGATTCGACTAACCCGTTAATGTCCTCTGTTTCTTTTTGAGGTTTTCTCTTCGTTGCAAAGTTCACGAGATCTTTAATCACTTTAGAGGCCTGCCGAGCCTCCTCGATGATCCTATGTAAGTCCTTCTTTGTCACCGGATCGATTACCTTGGGCAATAAAAGTTGTCCGTATCCAATAATAGAGGCCAGATGGTTATTCAATTTATGAACGAGACCAGGAATCAGATTCTGCAGGTTATCGATTTCTTCGCTGTGAATCTGTTGCTTTTCTACCATCTGTTCTTTCTCTAATTTCTTATTTTCCATTATGCCCTCTACTTATAGACAGTTCTTTTTACCCGCCTACGCAGAATGCCCCGTCCGGAAGGACGGGGATGAATGCGAAAAGGGTACCCTTCGAAGCTCCGAAGGAGCGTAGTAGGGTATGCTTCGGCGGGTTTCGCCGAAGATGTTAAGATGCCCCGTGCGGAAGCACGGGGAGCTTCACTCATCGCTTTTCAATTTAGTGAATGTCATAAAAAAGGCCCGTGTCAATATAGACCACGGGCCCGCAAGATTTCTTTCCTGCCTACCGGCAGGCAGGTTCTTCGGCAACTCGGCTATCCCAAACAGTTGGGACCCGTGGCTTTCCGCCCCACAATTACTCGTGGTTTGGCTTTATCGGCAGATATAATGAAAATATTATAACCCAACTTTTTATTCAGCAATTTTAGTGCCATCAAAGATTGATCCATTGAACTTGTTGATTTCTAAGGATTTGTTAAAAATGGAAATTTTAAAGAGGGATGGGAATAAGCCCTTTTTTGCTACTGGAGCCAACTATTTATCCACCACCTGACCCCAGATGTTTTTTATACAAAGCCACGAAGTTTGAGGCGAAGGTCGCTCGGACTATCGGCATAAGCCAATGCCTTGTCTTCCGATATGACACCTTTTTCTACAAGTTCCTTAAGGTGGAGATCAAAGGTCTGCATCCCCTCCTGCCTCCCGGACTCCATTGCCTTTTTCAGTTGTCCAAGTTCCCCCTTTTGGATCATTTCCTGGACAAACGCAGTATTGATAAGAATTTCCAAAACTGGAATACGATTTCCAGATTCGCCGGGAATGAGCCTTTGACTGATAATCGCTTTCAAATTATAGGAAAGCTGGGCCAGAACCTGTTGATAATATTCACGGGAGAAGAAGTTGAGGACCCGTTCAATCGTTTGTGTGGCATTGGATGAGTGGAGCGTGGCAAGTACCAAGTGTCCGGTTTCAGCAGAATGGAGGGCAAACTCCACTGTTTCTGCATCCCGAAGTTCACCAATATAAATGACGGTGGGTGCCTGGCGGAGCATGTTTTTGAGCGCTTCTCGAAAAGAAAGGGTATCGATCCCCACTTCACGCTGAGTGACCAGGCTTTTTTGGTGTTGAAACACATATTCGATTGGGTCTTCCACCGTGACAATGTGGCCATCCATTTTAGAAGCACGAAAATCGATCATTGCTGCCATGGTGGTGGATTTGCCTGTCCCCGTGGCACCGGTAACCAGGATCAAACCTCTGGGAGAAAGGATAAGTTCTTCCAGAAGGGGAGGCAAGTGAAGCTGCTCGCAAGTGGGGATTTTCACCCTAATTTGACGAATAACAGAGGCGACTGTTCCTCGCTGAAGATAGACATTGACTCGAAATCTGGCTATTTTCGACAAAGAATAAGCAATATTAAGCTCTCGATTTTTCAAAAACAGATTCCATTGTTCTTCAGTGAGCAGTTGGCGAACCAACTGCTTAGTATCATCCGGTGAAAGAGAGTCTGAGGTTAAATCCTGAAGTTTTCCCTCAACGTTCATGCGGGGTGGTGCTCCGGATGCAATAAAGATGTCCGACCCTCCGGCTTGAACCATTTTTTCAAGTAATTTGTTCATTTCAGGCAACACCATATTTTCTCACTCGTTTTATAGGTATTTTGTTTTATGATTACCTTGAAATTGAAGCCCCCCCAATCCCCTCAGGACGGGATGGACGGGGAGCCTCGCTGATACGATCATCAAACAGGTCTGGATTGGCGGCATACATCTTCGTCTCTTTCGCATCCACCTTTCCGGTCATGGCCAGATTCTTAAGCACCTGATCCATATTCTGCATTCCCACCTTCTGTGAGGTCTGAATGATGGAGGAGAGTTGATGCGTCTTTCCCTCACGAATGAGATTCTTCACTGCGGTGGTAGCTACCATAATCTCAAGGGCAGCGAGGCGTCCACCCCCATCCTTCTTTTTGAGGAGAACCTGCGAGATGACGGCAATGATCGCCTCGGCAAACATGATCCGGACCTGCTGCTGTTGTTCCGGAGGAAAGACGTCAATCACCCGGTCAACGGTTTTTGGGGCATTCATCGTATGGAGTGTTCCAAAAACGAGGTGTCCGGTTTCAGCGGCGGTCAGTGCCAGAGAGATCGTCTCCAGGTCTCGCATCTCTCCTACTAAAATCACATCCGGGTCTTCACGCAACGCACTTCTTAAGGCATTGGCAAAGGATTGGGTATTCGAGCCTACTTCCCGTTGATTGACCATGCACTTTTTATGTTCATGAATGAATTCGATCGGGTCTTCAATGGTGATAATGTGGTCGTATCGGGTAGAATTAATGTGGTCAATCATGGCAGCAAGGGTGGTGGACTTTCCGCTTCCTGTGGGGCCGGTCACCAACACCAATCCCTTTTTACGATCACATATTTGCTTCAGGGTCTCTTCAGGAAGCCCCAGTTCCGATAAGGGTTTTATCTGAGTTGGGATATATCTGAAGGCAGCGCCTTCCCCCCGCCTGGTATAAAAGGTGTTGGCACGAAAGCGTCCGACGTTTTTCAGTTCAAGGGCAAAATCAAGCTCCTTGTCACGTTCAAGCCGTTTGCGCTGTTCTTCAGTCAGGATGTCATAAAGAGATGCATGAAGATCTTCTTGGGTGAGGGGAGCCGCTTTTCCGTCTAAAGGCTGAATAGACCCATGAATACGTAACATGGGAGGGTTCCCAACAGTGAGATGTAGGTCGGATGCTTTTTTATCAATCGTGGCAAGTAGAAGTTGGGCAAAATCCAGTTTCGGCATGGGAAATTCCTCTCAAATCAACTTCAATTGATGGGGTGACAAAAAAATGGCCTTCAATCCTTTTTCACGCCAGTCTTGATGTACCGAGAGAGCTTTCTTCATTCCTTCGAGGGATTCGAAAGGGCTATACAGGATGATATTCTTACAAACATCCGAGAAAATTCTCGAGAGATTTTTCTCATCAGAGCCTATTTCGAAAGATTCGGTCTCATAAAATACAAAGGGGATGTGCATTCCTCTAAATGGCTCAAGGAAATTCATAATCTCAATTTGATGGGCAGATAACTGGGCTGCTGTTGGAAGGTATGCTTCGATCTCGCGCTCAATAAAAAATGGAGGGGGGAAATCGCCCAGGTCATTCTCCTCCAGCAATAAGTAACAACATTGCTTGATAAATAATCTTTCTTTTCCCCCGATGAGGAGGCGATGATTTTTGTTAAATAGATGTTTAAGATCCTCTATGGACGCCGTCGCTTGGGGATTTAATTGATAATGATTAAAAGGCACCTCCTTGAAGCGAAGCAGAAACAAATCTGA
>VGSD01000274.1 GCA_016875155.1 Deltaproteobacteria bacterium
GCCTCCTGATAGGCGCCGACCGCTGTTGCGGCGATAGCTGCAATGGAGACGAGGGTGTCCACGTTTAAATCGGGAATCAAAAGGGCTTTGATGGCGCTTTTCAGAATGGGGTAGCCACCGAGAATCAAAGAGGTGATGGCGAAGGTAGTGGGAAGGTAGGTTGGACCTAAGTGGAGCCACCCTGAAAGATAGGATAGAACCAGCGTTATTCCTGAGGATGCCATGAAGAGGAAGGGCCTCATCTCGCTCCAGAAGGCGCGGGTCCTCTGGGCGAGGGTCTCCCTGACCACATAGCCGGGCTTGGTGATGGCTTTCTTGATCTTCTCCTCTTCCACCCGATGCGGGTCATAGTAGACTGTGGCCGAGGAGAGGACATAGCTCACCTCTGCGGAAAGAACTCCCGAAAGGTGTTCCACCGAGCGTTCGATATTGAGGGCACAGTCCGCACAATGGATGCCTTCGATATCAACAATGATCCTGGATTTGCCTTCGAACTTTTTTTCTACCATCGGTCATCTATCCCTCACCCCCGCCCTCTCCCACAAGGGGAGAGGGGAAGGGGGAGGGGAATTCCAGAATCCGCAATCCGAATTCCGAAATCAAATTAGTCGCCCCAGCTCCAGATGCCTGTGTTATGGAGGCTGTAATATTGATCGTTGAGCAACTTCTCATGGAGTTCCTCTTCGCCAGCCAGCCGTTTATACATATCTTTCCCTTTGGGGTCTTTGGTCAACTCCGCCATTGAGCGATAATAAACCTGGGCTTTCTTCTCCTCACGGATGGCCATTTTGAGAGCGTCCAGATCGGTGAGCTGTTCTTGTCCTTTTGGTTTTTCCGTTTTCAGGGGAATCTTCTTCTTTTTAAGGCTCGTCCCTTCATAAAGAACCCATTCCCCTTTTTCCTCGAGCGATTTGAGAAGACCTTTCAGTTTCTTATAGTGGTTCGCCTCGAATTCGGAGAGCTGTTGAAACATATCCTTTCCTCTTGAATTCTTCGTCATCTTAGCGGCCTTCGCATAGGTTTGGGAAGCCTCCTTTTCTGCTTCCATAGCCACCTTCACCGCCTTGATGTCTTCCCGGTCAGACCATAAAATATCTTTCCCGCAGGACTTACAGTGAAGCCCTTTTTCTCTCTTGATGACATCCTGGACACTTTCAAACCCTTCCAGGATCATATCCGCCTCAGCGCCACAACTCTGACATGCAAACGGTTCGTGAGTATGCTCGGCGATCTCCGCCTCTTTTCCGCAAGATTTACATATCCCTTTCTTCGATCGCCTGATGACATCCTCCACTTTTTCAAATCCTTCAATGGTGATGTCTGCTTCGGCACCACAGTGTTGACAGGCATAGGTTTCTTTGATCATCATGTTCTCCCCCTCCTCATTGAAAGGTTATTTGGATAATACCTCGATGATCTCCCTACAGAAAGCGGGAAGATCGTCGGGCTTTCTTGAGGTGATGAGGTTTCCGTCCCTCACCACTTCGGCATCGACAAAGTTTGCACCAGCATTGACCATATCATCCTTGATCGCAACAACTCCTGTCGCCTTCTTCCCCTTTAAAATTCCTGCAGAGGCGAGCATCCAACCTGCGTGGCAGATCGCCGAAACCATCTTTCCTTTCTCATATGCCTCCCTGACGATCCTGACCATCTCTGGATATCGCCTCATCAAATCCGGTGCATAACCGCCTGGAATGACGACACCATCATACTTGGACGGATCGATTTCTTTGGCTTCTTTCTGCACTTCGACAGGATATCCATACTTGCTGGTATAGGTGCGAGCGCTTCCAGAACCCACCACTGTGACCTCTGCCCCTTCTTCTTTTAACCGGTAATAGGGAACCCAGAATTCAAGATCCTGATAATGATTCTCCACCAGAATGACCACCTTTTTACCTTTGAGCCGCATCGGTTTACTCCTTTCGTTTATAAATTAAAATTCCTCCCAATCTCCCTTTTACAAAGAGGTTGTGTCGTAATACAAAAATAGAAAAAATGTCATGCTGAACTTGGTTCAGCATCTAATAATTCCAAAAACTTACGAGACCCTGAAACAAGTTCAGGGTGACAAAACTGCAATTGCGACACAGACTCCAAGGGAGGAGAAGCCTATCCCTCCTTATTATAAAGAGGGAGTAAGGGAAGATTATTCATTTAGAGGTTTATCTTTTTTTCCCACCAGCCTCGGATCGATGTTTCCGGGTCCGCCGCAATCCGGAATATAACAGGTCACATCGCTGAAGGTGCACGTCTGATTGCATGATGGACACTTCTCAGGCACGGTGTCGGCTCCAAACGTATAACTGCAATTCGAACATTTCCACTGCGTCATTGAATCACCTCCTTCCCGAAAATGCGGAATGCAGAATGCGGATTGCGGAATAACCTAAGTTTTTAATTCCGCATTCCGAAATCCGAATTCCGAAATTGAGTCAGTCTTCGTACAGATTCAAATCATAACCTGTCTGAATCGCCTTGAGATTTTCTTTCGCATAAGATTTGGGCAATAGTTTTTCCAGTTCCATGTGGCTGATATCAATGCCGATCAATCTGAAAAGACGTCCCAGGGCGATCATATTTCCAAAGATCGCCTGGCCGAACTTCTCTATCCCCATCATTCCGAATGGGACCTCCTCGTCCGTGCAAAGCCCGGTGTCGCAGATCGTCTTTTGAGCGATGAGTTGATCCCCTTTTTGATGGAGCCGGATGAGAATGTCGGCCTCATCGATCATGGGATTTTCAATCGGCTTCCGGTCATAAGTGAGATAGGCAGTGATTCTCTGGTTCCGGATGGAAGAGTCATAGTCGAAGAGAAGGGCAACCTCATAACCCAATTCCTTCAGGGCCATGGCCAGAACATGAGAGACAACTCTGACCGACTGCCCTCCGATACCTGCAAAGACGATTCGTTTCATCTGAAATTGTCAACTCCTTTATATCCCCCTCACCTCCATCCTCTCCCACCAGGGGAGAGGAATTTTAGGGAGAAACAACTATATAGCTCTACTCCTTCAACCTTCCCACCATTGGAAACTTAAAGATGAGTTCTTCACCATGGGGTGCAATGTCAATGTCTTTCGTCAGGTCTTTTCCTGCGATGTGGCACCGCATCCTCTTCTCTCCCTGAAAGAGAGGGCTCGTAGAGATATCATAAACCTTTCCCTTATATCCGATATAGAGAGGTCTTCCTTCGGCGCCATCGAATTGTTTCAGTTCTTCGCGGGTGAAGGTTTTTAAATCTTCATGCTTAACCTCAACCTTTCCCATAGAAACTTCCTCAGCCTTAACCTCAGCCTCGGCCTCTCTTTTTGCAATTCCAAGCTCATCGTCTTTGAGGTGGTCTCTCACCCCTTCAACGATATGAAACCTCTGATCGAACCACTTGAACATCTGATGGGCTGTTTTGAATCCCAGTCTCCTTCCATTGAGTTCGATGCAGTCGCTGATGATATCCACAAAACTGAATCCCTTATAGAGCAAGGCTTCCCGGATGCAGGTTTTAAAATGATTGAGATGATAGACTGTCGTCCTCGCATAGAAGTAGGGAGCCTGGGTCGTAAGGAGGCGATTGAATCGAAGGGGCTGATAGTGTTCTCCCCGGGGCGAAGTGATGGTCTTTGTTCCCTTGGGTGTGGTAGGGCCGGCCTGGCCTCCAGTCAATCCATAGATCTCGTTGTCGTTACAGAAGACGGTGATGTTTGCATTTCTTCTGGAGGTGTGGATGAGGTGATTCCCGCCGATGGCTCCGAGATCACCATCTCCGGATAAGACAAGGACATTCAAATCAGGCCGTACGGTTTTAATGGCTTCGGCCGCAGTGATGGCCCGGCCATGAGGGGTATGAACAGCATCGAGATTCATATATCCTGCCATTCTTCCTGAGCAGCCAATCCCTGAGACAACGGTTGTGTTCTGAGCATTCCAACCAAGTTCTTTCATCACCATGGCGACATTCTTCAGGACAGCGCCGATTCCGCACCCCGGACACCAGGTATGAGGAAAACGGCTCAACTTCAGGAGTTCTTTATAAGACCGATCCATCATCTAGATTCCTTTAATCGCTCCTCAATCTGACTTTGAATCCATTGGAGTTTAAATCCTCCTCCCAGACAGGCAACTCTCATGACTTTTCGGCCAATCGCCCCTTCTACCCAAGAAGCATACTGTCCGTCATTTCCTTCGACGACGATGATATGACGATAAGAGGCGGCAACGTCCTTCAATTCCTTCTCGAGAACAGGATAAATGCGAATGGGGCGGAAGATGGAGAACCGTTCCTTTAAGGGAGAGATAATTCTTGAAGTGATACCAAAAGCGATGAGCAGGGTATCGGAACCCTTTTGGGGGATATATTCAAAGAGGGGATATTGGTCGGCAATCTTTAAATGGCGTTCCTTCAAGTCATTGAGCCAGTCCCGATAGGCCACTGGGTCATTGGTCTTTACATTTCCCATCCGGTCGTGGGCTGTGCCTGTGAAAAGCCTATGACCTTTGCCAAGGGGCTCTTTGGTGCGAGTAACCACTTTCATTTCAATTGCATCCAGATCAACCATCTCGTTAAGATGGGAGAGAAAGGCGTCCGCAAGGAAGATGACGGGTGAAAGGGACTCTTCTGCAGCATTAAAGGCGGTTATAATCAGGCGAAAACACTCCTCTACAGAATTGGGATAGAAGGCAATGGGATAGTAATCGCCCGCGCTTCCTCCTTTTATCTGGAACAA
>VGSD01000275.1 GCA_016875155.1 Deltaproteobacteria bacterium
AAAAGGTTTGGAACTCCAATGCTCGTAGCAATGAATAACGCAGTGGGGGGATTTCCATCTAAATACTGGCATCTCGGAACCTTTGAGGGGTGGGAGAAGATCAGCGCCGAAGCCCTTCTGGAACGCTGTCAGGTGAAACCGAGCGCCTGCCTCCGCTGCTTTATCGCCTGTGGGAATCTGAGCGAAATCAGAGAGGGAAGGCATAAGGGGCTGAAAATCGAAGGGCCTGAATATGAGACGATCTATGCGTTTGGAGGTCTCTGCATGATTCACGAGATCGAGGAAATTGCCTATCTGAACGATATCTGCGACCGCCTCGGCATGGACACAATCTCCGCCGGAAGCCTCTGCGCCTTTGCCATGAAGGCCTCGGAGATGGGAAGAATAAGAGAAAAAATCTCCTGGGGCGATGTGGACAAGATCGCTCAACTTCTCCATGATATTTCATCCAGGAAAGGAATCGGGGCCATCCTGGCAGAAGGAATAAGACATGCCGCAAAAACCTGGGAGATGGAAGATGTCGCCATCCATGTGAAGGGTCTTGATCCTGCGGGTTACGAACCGAGAGTTCTGAAAGGGATGGGCCTCGCCAATGCCACCTCCGATCGGGGAGCCTGCCACGGCATTTACGAAACAGTTGGTGAATCGCTGTCGAGAGAAAGGGCTCCTGATGATCTCAGCAGGAACACACTCCAACATCATTCGGCCTTTGATGCCCTTGGTGATAACGGATCATCATCTCGAGAAGGGACTTTCAATCATCGAAGAAGGTTTGAGCGGGCTTGAACATTCGCAAGACTGATCTTTAGAAGTTCTTGATAAATTGCAGAATGATTATGGGTTCTAAAAGGTCGGAGAAAAAATTTAATTCTGAAATCAAACTCGACAAAAAGCATGCTCAAATCCTTATCAATATTAATCAGTTATCAAAAACATATATAGAAGCTAAAGAAATTATAGAAGGGTTAGGAATGCATATCTTAAAAACAAAATATCTATCCCCTAATAAAATCCTTTTGAAATTGGACACAAAGGACATGCGAGCAGCTGCGCTGAAACTAACCGAAAATGGTTTTTTAGTAGTTAAAGGATATAATGCTGTATTGTTCTAATTCTTTTCTCACGGAGTTCAAAGTTGAAAATTTTAGTATTAGGCGGTTGTGGTAATATGGGAAAGGCAATGGTCAGGAATCTGATGGACCAGGTGGAGGTCTCAGAAATCATTGTCGCTGATATCGATTCCCGAAAAGGGGAAAATTATGTCCAAAGTCTCGGAAGTAAAAAAGTGGCATTTAAACAGGTGGATATCAGGGACCACCAGGGTTTGGTAAAAATCCTGAAAGGAAACTCTGTGGTTCTCAATTCCACTTGGATCGAGCTCTATATGCCCATCTTTCTTGCAGCCCTGGAGGCCAAGGTTCACTATGTTGATTTAGGAGGGCTCTTTCACGGTACCAAAAAGCAGCTCCAGTACCACGAGGATTTCAAAAAGGCAGGAGTGACGGCAATCCTCTGCATGGGGGCAAGCCCCGGAATAACAAATATTGCAGCGGCGGAGGGGGCCAAGAGGTTTGATGAGATCGATGAGATCAGGGTCAGGACCGGTGCCAAAGGAGGCAAGGGGTTTCCCTATACGCCGAGGACCATTCTGGATGAATGCATGGTTAAACCCATGGTCTTTAAAGATGGAAAACATATGGAGCTGGAACCCCTCACCGGTTGGGAAAAATACAATCTTCCAGAACCGGTGGGTGAGGTCGAGGGTTTCTATTCGATCCATTCAGAGGTGTTGACCTTTCCTACCTATATTGGTAAAGGTGTTAAGAATGTTACCTTTAAAGTGGCCTTTTCCTCTTCATTGGTGGGAATGCTCAAGGTATTGAAAGAGCTTGAATTTCTCAGCAACACCCCGATTCAGGTAAATGGAATAGAGATTTCACCAAGAGAATTCTTAGACACACATCTGGGCTCTCTTCCTGTGCAAGAAAGCATTGACGAACATAAATCTTTCCGGGTAGAACTGATAGGTAAACGTAACGGCAAACGGGCCCATTGGGCCTATGAGACGGTGGTGGGATCCAACCGCCAGTGGGGTATTAAGGCGACGGCTATTTGGACCGGTGTGCCAGCAGCGATTGCTGGTCTCATGCTTGCGAAGGGGGAGATCCAACACACCGGTGTCTTCCCGCCTGAGAGCATTCTTGACTCTTCGAGGTTCATTACAGAACTTGAAAAAAGAGGGATATCCATCAAGGGAAGGGAGATATTGGATGCTTAATCTCAATCCCTTTACGATTAATTAATCCAAACGAAATACATTTTGATAGATAAGAAAAAGGAGGCGATATGAAACAGAATTCTATCATGATTATTGGCTTGGGCGATCTGGGAGGATACGTGCTGGAATTTCTTGCGAGAGTCCCTAATATGTCCAAAATAGTAACCGCAGATATTAACGAGGAATGGGGGGGCCGAAAGACAAACAGTGCCATTGCTGGGGCCTCCCAATTCAATCTCTATCCTGATATTGAATTCATTCGTTGTGATGCTTTTGATATCGACCAGACGGCTAAAATATTAAAGGAGATTCAGCCTGCCGTGATTTATAACTCCATGACGTTGCTGTCCTGGTGGGTGATCACCCGGCTCCCTCAAGACGCTTACAAAACCATTGATGAGGCCCGATACGGTCCTTGGTACCCCATGCATTTTGTTCCCACCTATAAACTGATGCAGGCCGTGAAGAAGGCAGGCATTAAAACTCATGTCGTCAATGCCGCCTTCCCGGATCTAGTCAATCCCGTTCTGGCTCAAATTGGATTAACCCCTACGGTTGGGATCGGAAACATCGATAACCTGATCTGTTCACTGAGGATGGTCGCGGCAAGGATGTTCAATGTCCCCTTACGGACGGTGACGATCTACATGGTAGCCCCCCATTTCGTCAGTTATTATATGGGTCGTTATGGAAATTCGGGAGGTGCACCCTATTATCTGAAAATCATGATTGATGATAAAGATGTCACTTCCAAGGTGAATCGAGACGAATTTGTTGCTGAGGTGACCACCCTGGGAAAAAGACCAGGTAGCATACAGGCTCATCCTGTCGTGGCTTCTTCGGTATGCAGGATTGTGATGGGAATTTTATTCGATACCAAAGAACTGGGACACGCACCCGGGCCCAATGGACTCCCCGGAGGTTACCCTATCAAAATGAGCGCAGAAGGGGTAGAGGTCTTTCTCCCTGAGAATCTGACACTTGAAGAGGCCATAAAAATCAATAACGACGCCCAGGTCTTTGAAGGAGTGGAATCAATCGAGAAAGATGGAACCGTTATTTTAACCGAAAAATCTGCATCCATATTTAAAAAGCTCCTGGACTTCGACTGCAAAATATACACGGTGAAGGACAGCGAAGTCAAGGCAAAGGAATTGGATGAGAAATTCAAAAAATGGGCCTCCAAATTCAGGTCGTCCTGATACCCTTTTTTGAAGAAGGCCTGTTAAAAATAGTATCGGTTTATTGAAGTGGAAGTGTCATGAAATATCGAGAGTTAGTTGGCAGTCTCTTTTGGATAGGTGTGGGAGCCCTGTTCTGTATCGGCGCCCTGGGGTATGGACTATTTCGCGAAGGCGTTCCTGAACCGGGCCTCCTTCCCTTTTTTGCGGGGATTGGCAGAAGCTTATCAGGATCTTAACAAAATAGTGGAGGAGATGATTCAGTATAAACCCCCGTCCACAGGACAGGGGTTTCAGGTGTGACATTTGCAGTTGATCGAATTCAGAAAGACAGATATCCAAGGGACTAATGCTTCCCATTATTGCTTTTGGGGGCGGATCATTCGGATCCATCTGGATTCATTGGAATAGAGTTCTGTTAAAAAAGGAGGGGAAGATGGAATTAGCGGTTTTGGGGGCGGGGAATGGCGGAATAGCCATTGCAGCAGATATGACGCTGGCTGGGCATAAAGTTCGTCTCTTTGAGTTCCCTCAATTTAAAGAAAATCTTGAGCCCCTTAAGAGAGCTGGGGGAATTCATCTGGTTGGAGTTGGACGAAAAGGGTTTGCCAAATTGAAGGTTATGACCACTATTATTGAAGAAGCCATTAATGGGCTCGATATGATCGTCGCCGCCATGCCCGCCTTCGGTCACAAACCTCTGGCCAAACTTTGCGCTCCATATCTCAGGAATAGCCACATTATTATTTTAGCCCCAGGCTCTACCCTTGGATGCTTGGAGTTTCTCAAAGTTCTAAAGGAAGAAGGGGGCCATCCGAAGATCAAAATCGCTGAGGTCCATACCCTCCCCTATGCTTGCCGGGGTTCGGATGCAGAAGTACGGATATTATTGGAGGTGAAGAAACTCTGGCTGGCTGCCTTTCCAGCCCTTGATACGCCTGATGTCATGGCCAAATTCAAAGAACTCTATCCCATCTCAGAACCAGGGAAAAACATTCTGGATGTAGGAATGAACAATGGCAATCCTATTGCCCATCCTGGCCCAGCTCTCCTCAATGCCGGCCGGGTCGAATATGCCAAAGGCGAGTTCTATCATTACCAAGAGGGGATTACCCCTCATGTAGCCCATATCGTTCAGGCCCTTGATGACGAACGTTTAGCTTTATGTAGAAAAATGGAGTTTCCAGCCATTCCCACAATTGAAAGAATGTATCTTACGGGATATGGAATAACTATGTCATCCCTGTATGACGCCTTTCATA
>VGSD01000276.1 GCA_016875155.1 Deltaproteobacteria bacterium
CCTGGGTCCCTCCCCTCTTTCTCCCTGCTCCGAGTTCCATTCTTTCCGAAGGATGGACCATGGTTAAAACAGGAATTATCTTCAAACACATCTTTTCCAGCCTCACTCGGATCCTCTGGGGATTTGTGATCGCCTGCAGTCTCGGGATTATGGTGGGAATCCTCATCGGGTTCTTCTCCATTCCTGAAGCCGTCGGGAATCCCATCATCGCAGCCACCTTTCCGATCCCTAAGATTGCCATTCTTCCTCTGCTGATCCTCTGGTTGGGAATAGGAGAGGCATCCAAAGTGGCAGTCATTGCCCTGGGTGTCTTTTTCCCGATGGTGATCAATGTCTATACAGGGGTTAAGAATGTAGATCCTCTTTTGATCAAGGCCGCATTGAGTCTGGGATCGAACCGGACAAGGATCATCAGGAAGGTCGTCCTTCCGAGCATTTTGCCCATGATCTTTGCCGGGATGAAACTGGGAATCGGGATCGCCCTACTTCTTGTCGTTGCCGCTGAGATGGTAGCTGCGGATGCTGGAATCGGGTTTATGATCCTGACTGCTGCCGACCTGATGCAGACAAAGAAACTGATGGTGGGACTCATCATCCTTTCGCTGCTCGGAATTTTCTTTAACTGGTTGTTCCAGAAATTGGAACGTCTTTTCATTCCGTGGAAACAGTAACCCCACCCCCACCCTCCCCCTGGAGGGGGAGGGTAAAATTTGGGTTAAAAATTCTTTCTCTGAAGAGGAGGGCAATCGTGACATGCTTTGCATAATTCCTCCCCCTTCCCCCGGTCCCGCCCTATTCAATAGACCGGGGCGGGGAAGGGGGAGGTTAGGAGGGGGATGGCGAATTCTGAAACTATTTGTCGGCAACGAGGAGCCAAAATATGAAGTTCATCATTAAGAGATCAAACCTTCAAGGTACGACTCAGATTCCAGGCAATAAGTCAGCCAGCGCACGCGCCATCGTCCTTGGAGGCCTGGCTGAGGGCGTGTCAAAAGTCATCAATCCTCTACCTGGCGTCGATACTTTCTCCATCGTCGGTATGATGCAGGCTCTGGGCGCTAAAATCGATACCTCCGATCCTCATCAGTGGGTATTGGAGGGTGTAGCCAACCAGCCACGTGTGCCCGCCTGCGTGCTCGATGCCGGCAACTCCGGCACTGGGTATTACATTTTGACTGCCATTGCATCCCTCGTTGATGGCTATTCGGTCATTACTGGCGACTACCAGATCTGCCGCCGCCCTGCCCAACCCCTCATCGATGGACTCAATGACCTGGGTGCTCAAGTTTTTTCAACCCGTAATGCCGGGGTAGCTCCACTGGTGATCAAAGGTCCACTCAAGGGTGGCCGCACCAAACTCCCTGGCGTTAACTCCCAATGGTTAACGCCCCTTCTTATTGCTGGCGCCCTCAGTCAGGAAGGTATCACGGTCATTGAAGATAACCTCATGGAACGACCCTACATTGACATGACCATGGCCTGGATGAAGCTTGCAGGCGCCACCTCCAGCCATAAGAACTACGACGAGTTCCATGTGCCCGGCAGTCAGGAATACAAACCCTTCACAGCCCATGTGCCTGCGGACTGGGGCACATCCGGTTATCCCATGATCGCTACTGCCATCACGGACTCGAAGGTGACCTTTGTGGGCATGAACCCGGATGACTTCGCTGGTGAGCGCAGATACCCATATATCCTTCAGGAGATGGGCGCCAAGGTCTTCTTCAGTGATGGCGGTAGAACCGTGACTGTAGAAGGTGGCAGTGATCTGCATGGTATTGAGATTGATTGTTCGGGTACTCCGGATGCTGTTCCCATCCTCGCTGTACTGGGCTGTAAAGCCAATGGCAAGACCGTGCTTCGAAACATCGGTGCCAGCCGTCTCAAGGAGACTGACCGTACACGCTCTATCAAAGAAGAGTTAACAAAGATGGGTGGAAAGTTCGAGGAAACACCCGACAGCCTGACCATCTACCACTCTGAACTCAAAGGCGTTGACATTGACGGCCGGCACGACCATCGTATTGTCATGGCCACATCCGTGGCAGGTCTCATCGCCAAAGGAACCACTACAGTTGACCATGCGGAATATGTGAAGGTTTCTTTTCCAAATTTCTACGAGGTCATGAGAGGATTGGGTGCTCAAATAGAACGGGTGGAATGATGAAGAAGAGGGACAAGAATAATCAACTTAGACAATTGAAAGAAAAGAGAAGGAAGATCGATCTCATCGACCAAAAGCTCCTTTCCCAGCTCAACCAACGTCTCTCTATTGCATTAGAGATCGGGAAGATTAAGAGAGAAAGAGGAGAAAAGATCTACAATCCAAAAAGGGAAAATGAAATTTTAGAGAGGCTCAATTTAAAAAATCGAGGCCCATTGAAGGGTGAAGATTTAAAGAAGATATTCAAAAAGATCATGATCGTCTGCCGCAAATCGCAAAGATAGAAGGAGGCAAGCGAGGTCACCCATTTATTCTTTAAAGGCGGTCATGGGTTCGAGGAGGAGTTCGCCTTTCTCGAAGCGTTCGATGGAAAGGGAGGAGATATCGATCGTGGTCGCCTCTCCATCCACAATCAGCTCCGAGATGACCTTCCCTACTGCTGGGCTGTGCTGAAACCCGTGGCCGCTAAAGCCATTGGCTAAGATGAAACCTTCCACACCTGGGACTTTCCCTAAAATGGCATGGTTATCCGGTGATATCTCATAAAGCCCTGCCCACCCCCGGGCAATACGTGCCCTCTCCAGTGCAGGAACGCGATAGATCGCATTCTCCGAAGCTTCAACCATGGCCTCATAATCGGTGCTTGTATTAAAGCTTGGTTCCTTATCCAGCGGGCCGGAGAGGAGAAATCCATCTACCTCCCTGCGAAAATACCATCCCCTGTGAAAATCGATCGTGAGGGGAATGGTTTGTTCAGTGAGATCGAATGGAGCAGTCACAAAGACCTGTCTCCGCAACGGCCTGACAGGCATGGAAATGCCTGCCATCTCGCCAATGAGAGAGGCATAAGGTCCTCCTGCATTCACTACCACACGGCTTGAGATTTCCCCGCCGCTTGTCCTAACACTCGTTACCTTGCCTTGATCGACACGTATCTCTTTTGCCTCTATCCCTTCATAAATGATCACCCCTGCCCTCCTTGCAGCGGTGACAAACCCGGAGAGAACTTCATTGGGACCTGCATATCCATCCCATAAGCAGAAGGTTCCGCCCAGAATGTCATCCATCTTCAGATAGGGACACCGTTTTCTGATCTCGCCAGAGTCCAACCATTCTACAGGAATACCAAATCGCCTCTGGAGAATGACATTCTCTTTAAAGACCTTTACCTCTTGTTCGGTTGAAGCCAAAAAGAGGTAACCGATCTTTCTGAATTCAGGGTTGACACCAAATTCTTCCTCAAAATGATTAAAGGTCTTGAGCGATTCAAAAGAAAAACGAATATTGATCTCCGTTGAAAATTGTGTCCTTATCCCGCCCACACAACGGCTGGTCGAGCCTTCGCCCAATTGCCCTTTCTCCAGAAGAACGATCCTACCCGCCTTCCTTTGCCCCAGATGATAGGCGATGCTCAAACCGATGATACCACCCCCGACAATCACGACATCTGCAACCTGTCTCAATTTAACTCCTCACTTTAAACTCGAATGGATGTAATGGATGAGTGTGAGAATATCAAAAACAGGTATTTTTACAGCCTCCCTCAATGCTTTTCGAAAAACAGCCATATTGGTACATTCAAGGACAAGAGCGGAAAGATCAAGATGCTCGGCGATCATGGCAGAGGCTTCCTTAACCACCTCCTGTTCGACCCCCGGAAAATCCATATCGAAGTTATTTCTTACATAGATTCGATGGAATTCACTATCCGGCTTCATCCCGCGTATTACCGAGGGAATTCCTTCAGCCTCAACCCCTTTAAGATGGTCTGTTGTTAAAGAATCTCTGTCAGCCGTGAGTATACCGATCCGTCCTCGCCTGCCCATTGCTTCATAGGTCCAGGGAATCTGAATCAGGCTGGACGTAAAAAGAGGAACATTGACAGCAGAAGCCATCTCCTTCTGCCAGAGGGCAAGGAATCCGCAACTTGTGGTGATCGCCTTCGCCCCCTTCCTCTCCAGAGTCTTTGCAGCTTCGATGAAAGGTGAAAGGAGTGATAAATCCCTATCTCTGACCACCCGGGATGGAAGGGCTCCATCAACCTTTTCATAGAGGACCGGAAAGGGAAAGGTTTCTGGGTTTCCAATATCGCCCAGAAGCCTTGGAAAACGGGTATCCAACAGGATGATGCCGATCAAACAAACCTCTCATCTAAAAATTTCTGCATCCCCCTCACCCTAACCCTCTCCCACCAGAAACTGTGTCGTAATTCCGTTCATGGTTCGAGAGCCTCACCACGAACGGATGACGAAATCTTAAAAATCAATCAGTTAGCCGTTCGTCCTGAGCTTGTCGAAGGAGGAACGGCTAATTACGACACAGCCCCCCAGGGGAGAGGGGAAGGGTGAAAGAAAAACAGTTTTTAAACAATTGGATATTACATAACACAAAATGATCTTCCTTAAAATGGCTGTTACCCTGAATCGCAGGAGATATTTTCCCCTTTACTTTTTTTCTTTCATCCATTATAAGGTATCCAAATTTAAGGAAGGAGGGATATGAGATGAAAAAATTATTATTTTTAACG
>VGSD01000277.1 GCA_016875155.1 Deltaproteobacteria bacterium
CAATCAAGATCGAAAGGTCCAGAGGCATCACTGCATCGGGGTCAATGTAAAGGTAATAAACCGCCATGAAGCTTCCGCCGAGGGCCCCCAAGCCGCCGGTGATGGTGTAATTGATCACCTTGGTGCGGTAGACATTGATCCCGAGGCTTGCCGCTGCATCCTCATTATCCCTGACCGCTTGAACCTCATAACCTAACTTCGATTTCCTGAACCAGTTCATAAAGTAAAACTGCAAGAGGAATAGAAATAAGATGAAGTAATGGTAATAGATGGGAGAGTTGAATTGCATATAGACGAAATCGGCACCGGATCGAATCGGTATCTCCACTCCCCGGGCGCCCCCTGTCCAATCCCAGAAGATGAAGAGCTCTTTCCAAACCAGGGCCACACAGAGCGTGGCGATGGCAAAGTAATGGCCCTTGAGTCGAAACATCGGATAGGCAATGGCAAACGATTCGAAAGCAGCAATCACGATCCCTGGAATGATGGTGATCCAGAAGGGCACCTTCCACCAGACGATCATCAGCGCGGTGGCATAGGCTCCGAAACCCACATTCTTCGCTTGTCCCAGGTCCACCTGGCCTCCATAACCGCCGATGAGATTCCAGCCCAGGCCAAAGAGGGCAAAGAGGAGAAACTTGATCATGACCGCCCTGCCATAGGCAGAGGTGACCATCCAGGGAAAGATGAGGACGATGAGGAGAAAGATGAGAAACCCGATCCGCTCGAAACGGGGTCTGTCCTCAAAAGAGAAAATATCAGTCAAAAACTGCCGCATCTTACCACCCGAACAGCCCCCGGGGTCTGAAGACCACAACGAGAAAATAGACGATATAAATAAACGAGAACTTCAATTCGCTCACCAATTGACCGCTTACAACCATGATCAGGCCAATGACGATCCCGGCGATAAAGGCTCCGACAATGCTTCCAAATCCGCCTAAGGCAACCGTGGCAAAGGCAATCAGCGTGAAGAGCATCCCCACCGTAGGGGTCACATAATAGAAGTGAGCCAGAAGCGCGCCGGCCAAAGCAACGGTTGCACCTCCGATCCCCCAGGCAAATGCGTTCATACCTTTGGTATCAATCCCCATATACTTTGCCGCTTCGGAATCAATGGAGGTTGCCCTCAGTGCCCTTCCCAATTTCGTCCGGTAGATCATCCAGTAGACTGCGGCAAAGGCAAGAATGCAAATCCCTGCCGAGAAGACCTTGCTTGCATCAACATTGATCCACCCAATGGAGAGCGTCTTTCCCACAAGTATCCCCTGTTTGACGGACCGCACATCCGGAGTGAAGATATACATGGCCAGGTATCGGAGAAAAAGCATGAGGCCGAAGGTTCCGAAGAGTTGAGCAACCATCGGTCCCCGAAGAATGTGATGAACCAATAAACGATAACTCGCAATGCCCAAAAGATATCCAGCCAAAGCGGAAATCGGAAGGGAGAATAAGGGATCAAGAGGCAGGTAGGTGGACATGAGGTAGGCAAGATACATCCCCACCATCATAAATTCGCCGTGGGCGAAATTGACGATGTTCATCACCCCAAAAATGAGTGAGAGGCCCAGGGCGATCAAAGAAAAAATCAGCCCCATCAGGATACCATAAACGATGAGTTGAACCGCTAATTCCATGCCATCTCTTTTTATTAAAAAGACTTCAGCGGTTAGCAGTCAGCTTCCAGACTTTTTCTTCATCGCTGACTGCTAACCACCGATCACTGATGACTGATCACTGATAACTGATTGCTGATGTTTTACTTCCATCCCGTGAAGGGATAGATCAACTTGCTGGTTGCCATTTCAAACGGGAAAACGATCTCCGGTTTCCCATTGGGATATCCCTGATACTGGATGATGATCCCGCTTCCCAATTCGTTCTGATTTGTATCTCCGGGGAATGGAGATCCGAACTTCACACCTTGCCAGGGCATGATGAGCTCTTTTCCTGGGATATGAAGCTCGTTGAGGGCTTTCTGTAGCGCCTTTGGATCTGTTGATTTTGCCTTGTCAAGGGCATGAGCCCAGACCTGAACTCCGATGAAATCTCGTGCCGAACTCCCGTCAAAGTCGAAGCCAGCGCGTTCTTTATAGATTTTGTTAATCTTGTCAGCCTCTGGTTTCACCTTCCCCAGGACAGCCGCGAAAACGTCACGGCTCAAAATTCCGTTCACATCTCCGCCCAGGGTTTTCCAGAAATCTGGAGCAATGAATCCAGCATTCTGTCCCCAGATCAGGCGAGGAGCGGCCTTCATCTCCTTCATCGCTTTAACGAAGAGGATCGCATCGGATACATAAGATGCAAACAGGAAGGTGGGAGCTTTGGAGGCAGTCAGTTTCCGCGCCTCACTGGTCAGATCTGTCGCCTTGTGTGGATACTTAAATCCCTCGGCAATCTTCCATCCCCTCTCTTTGGCAAACTTCTCAATCTCCGTTAAAGACGCAGCCCCCCATTCTGTATTCTCGGCTGCAATGGCCAGGGGTTCAAGGTCGCTTTTCGAAACGGCACTTACACCAGGCGCCTTTCCTGCCACAAGCCCATCCAGGAAATCGAACAGATCCCTTGTAAACCAGGTTTCGTGGGGGGTCACTCTCCAGAACCACTTAAACCCCCTCTTGCTTAAGTCAGGAGATGTCGAATCCGGATTGACAAAGGGGATCCCTGCCCGCTCTGCCTCCACAGAAGCTGTCTTTGTCACCGCGCTCTGATAAGCGCCGAGAAGACCGACGACCTTCTCATCTTCGATCAGCCTTTTCGCCTGCTCCGCTCCCCAGGCCGGATCTCCACGGGAATCCGAGAAGACGAGTTTAATCTTGGCTCCGCCCAGCCCTGGAATGCCTTCCCATTCCGCAATGGGGATTCCTATGCCCGGATACTTCTTGTTCACAATGTCCGCAGCCAATTCTGCTCCATCCTTCAGGCTCTTTCCGATCGGAGCCAGAGGTCCAGAAAGGGGAAGAATGACGCCGATCTTTACCTCTTTTTGGGCAAAAGAGAGATTGGGTAAAAAGATTAAAAGTGACAAGATGACGGCAAAAGACAACATTCCTAATTTCTTAATCTTCATAAAAACTTCCCTCCTTTCAAGAAATGTCTTGCTACGCTCGACAATCTGATTACACAGATTCCAAAAAACCGATTACACAGATTTTTTTTGAAGTAATCTGGGGAATCTGCCTCTTAATCTGCGTAATCAAGTATAGGATTGAAAATCCTATACCTCAAAATATCGATAAGTTTTTAACCGAACCTTTCACCTCCTTCTTGCTTCCATCGTTTTCGTTCCAAGCACGAGACTATTTTTACTCATAGACATTTTAAATGTCAATGCCAATTTTTGAGACCTCTGAAAAACTATCTATGGCTCTCTGATTTCACAGATTTTAAAAAATGATTCCACAGATTTCCTTTATTTATCAATGTATCTTTAATCTGTGTAATCGGACTCTAATCAGTGTAATCAGAGATTTCTGGACTTTTCCAGAAATCTCTTTTTTATTGCCTTCCTTCCTTTTTCGCTGTAATATCATTAAAGTCTCAGAATTGAATTGACATAAGCATTGGAAAATCTCCCCTGTCCCCTGGTTTGCCAAAGAGGGGTAATCCCTCCCTTTGGCAAAGGGAGGTTAGGAGGGATTTTAAAAGTTGTTTTTGTAACTATTTCAAAACTGTTAATAAGATCGATGAAACTGGACCGCTCCCTAAAAAAGAAGGATCTGGTTGAACTGACCTGCCGGCTCATCCAGATTCCCTCGGAGAACCCTCCGGGAAACGAGAAGAAGGTGGCTCTCTTTTTAAAACCTCTCCTCTCTAAGATGGGATTTCGCGTCAACGTCTATCTCTCCCCAAAGGGAAGATTCAATGTCGTTGCTGAAAAAAGATGGGGAAAGGGCGGACGGAACCTCATCT
Organism: Deltaproteobacteria bacterium; assembly: GCA_016875155.1. The sequence continues at coordinate 3,913 of VGSD01000277.1, forward strand.
TCAATGGTCATCTCGATGTCGTCCCGTCGGGCGATCCTGTCCAATGGAGCTATCCTCCCTTTGGAGCAAAGGTCTCCAGAGGAAGAATATATGGCCGCGGAGCATCGGATATGAAAGGAGGGATTGCCTCTTTTATCCATGCGGTTTCCATCATCGACCGCTTAAAAACTCCTCTTCTTAAAGGAAGTCTCGCTCTCCATCTTGTCTCCGATGAAGAATCCCACGGCCATCAGGGCATGGGTTTCCTCGCCAAAAAGGGAAGGATCAGGGGCAATGCCGTGATTGTTGGAGAGCCGACCAACTTGGACCTGGTCATCGCTCAGAAAGGAGCCCTCTGGTTCAGGATCTCCACGTTTGGGAAATCAGCCCATGGCTCAAGGCCTTCTCAAGGCATCAATGCCATTGAGAAGATGATGAAGCTGATTGACCAATTGAACTCCATCCCACTGCTTAAAGAGCATCCCCTGCTTGGAAAACCGACGATCAATATCGGAAAGATCCAGGGCGGGACAAAGGTCAACATCGTGCCGGAGCGATGCGAGATCGAAGTTGACCGGAGACTGTTGCCCAATGAGAATAAAGAGGAAATCTTAAGAGAAATAAAGGAGGCTATCGAATCTCTCCAGGCCCAGGATCCCTTATTAAAATATCAGATCGAAGAGATCGATTATGCGGAACCTTCAGAGATTCATCCCGATGAGGGGATCGTCCGGATCGGTCTTGAAGCAGGCCAGGAGGTATTAGGAGAAACGCCGAGAGT
>VGSD01000278.1 GCA_016875155.1 Deltaproteobacteria bacterium
CTTTATGGTTGCTGAAAGCCTACCTGCGGTAGTCAGGCAAGGCTTAAGCCTTGCCCTACAGATTAAATTATTTATTGCCCTTGTATTAATCCACCCTTCGATCCCGCCAAAGCGGGACTCAGGGCGAGCGGGTTATGCAAACCGGGGGTCACCCTCCTCCCAGGGGGGTAAAGAAGAAAATCTCATCCCCATCTTGAATGGGTGCGGAGATATCTCTTTTAACCTTTCCATTGATAGAGACAAGATAGGCAAAGGAACCATCTTCCCCTGTTAATTCCTTCTCTAATTCAGGTCCATTTTTCTTGATAAGAGAGGAGAGTAAGTCTCCTAAGGTCCCCCCAGACCAATCCATCTCTAACTTATTGCCGCCGATTTTCTCTGATAAAGGTTGAAGTGCTTTAATCTTAATGGCCATCTTCAAGCTTCCAGTTCTTCAATAGAGAGGTTCACGTTCCGGCGCCGCCTCTCGCGAACTGCCGTTTCAACCTCCCCATGTTCAATCGCATTTGTCATACAATACTTGACGCATTGGGGATCGCCGTCGCAGAGCTCACACTTCACGACCTTGTCTGGCAAAGCCATCATCACACCGAAGGGGCATGCGCTGACGCAGGCTTCACAGCCAATGCACGTCTCCTGATTGATCTTCACACATCCATGGTCATCCTTTTGGATGGCATCAACTGGACAGGCCTTGCCACAAGGGGGCTTCTTGCACTGGGAGCAAACAATCGGCGTACTCAGACCCAGAGAATGTTTCTTTAAGATTCGGATCCTTGATCTGCTCAGGTCATTCACCTTGTCATTATAAAGGACACAGATTGATTCGCACAGACGGCAGCCTGTGCATCGTTCAGGATAGACCACTATCTTCTTCATATCACAGCTCCTGCCTAACAAGTATCAAACAATATAAAAGGTTAAAATAATGGAATGATGAGAGATAATTATTTTTTAAAACCCATTATTCCAATATTCCTCTTCTTATAGAAGGTGGGTTGGCTCTTCTCCGAGTTCTAATTGTTCCAAGGTCTCCCGGGTTGGAATCCCTTCCGCATCCCACCCCTGCTCTTTGTAGTATTCATCGAGGAGGGTTTCAAATTTCTCCTTCTCGATGCACGATCCTTTTTGATAGCCATATTGCCAGGGTTCAAGAAAACGCTCCGGGACTCGATCGTCCTTCCGGTCGAGTCCTTCCCGGATGAGGAAGAGTCGCTCGAGATTTGAAATCCTTCTTCCTGCCTCCATCAGCCTTTCCGGTGTGAATTCATACCCTGTCACAGCAGAGACCGCCTCTGCCAATTCATTGAAGCCCAGAAGACCTGGGCTCAACCACTTTGTCACAAATCTGCAAATCCCCAGAGCATCTCCTACTGCGCACAGTCTCTCCATCCAGATGGCTGGGTAAGCCTTGCCTTCATAGGAGTCTGGATCAGAGGAGACAGGACGGCCAATGATCTTTTTGGTCGCCTCAGGAGGAAGGTCCATCTCCTCCATGGTAAAACGACTTCTGAGGTGACAGCCTCCTCCACGGGACGCAGTGGCTGCTCCAACAGCCATGGCCTTGGTCCCCCGGGTGTCCTGATCTACGGTCATCCCCTTAATTGTTGGAATGTAACGCTCATACTCCTTTGCTTTTTCTCCAAAGAGCTTCAGGTTGGCCTTCTGCCAGCCATCGGAGAGTATCCCTCCGAATCCCTCCCGCCGGCCCATCTGATGGATCAGCGTGGTCATGGTATCGTGATCTCCCCAGCGGATGGGCATGCCTGTGATTGATTCATCAATCAGCTCCCTCTGATACAGTTCCATGACCCAGGCAATATATCCCGCTGTGGTCAGAATATCGAGTCCATACTGATTAGAGAGGTCCCAGCACTCCATAATGGTCACCCAGTCCCCTGTTCCGCACGAGGATCCAAAATAACCCGCTCCTCCGTATTCAGGACCTGAACCCGTGAGGCCCTTATGTTCTCCCGAAGGGACACGGTGAAGATGTTTGGTATGTACAGGGCAGTTGAAACAGGACATCTTCCCGTATTCATACTTTCGGATGAAAACCTCCGGGTCAAACTCCTCCCCTCCTGATTCGAGCATGTTGTATTGATAATTTAATGCTGGTTCCTGTCCCTGGGTTCTGGAGATGGCGAGCCGCATCAGGGTTCCGTAAAGGGCAGTCGCTTTGTAACCCTTGGTTTGTGTGATCTGGCGATACTGTTTCTCTGCTGCCTTCATCAACCGCTCGGGATTACTAATATGGATAGGTTGTTTCCCCCGGACGGCGATTGCCCATAGGTTTTTAGAACCCATGACTGTGCCCATTCCGGTTCGGCCTGCCGCATTTCCGATGGTACACATCACATTGGCAAAGACGACCAGCTTCCTCCCTGCAGGACCGATCGCGGCAACCTGAATATCCGTATCTCCCAATTCCGCACGGATGGCATCCAACGTTTGGGGAAGATTATAATCTTTTAAATGACTCGCGTCCCTGAATTCGATCTCTCCGTCATGGATCCAGAGATAGACCGGAGAGGGAGATCTGCCTTGGATCAACAGATGGTCAAATCCGGCAAAGCGAAGTTCTGGGCCGAAGAAGCCGCCCGAATTGGAATCTCCGAGGTTGCCCGACTCAGGAGATTTGGCGGAAATATTGAACCGTGCCGTGGCCATGCCATGGGTCCCTGTCAGAAGACCTGCTCCGAAAATAAGAGGATTGTCCGGTGAAAAAGGATCCAGCCCCTCTCTGAGATGGTTATAGAGAAGGTACATATTGATGCCCCGGCCTCCCAAAAAAAGGAGACGAAGCTTTTCGGGGATGGGTTTGACCACCACCTTCTGAGTGGATAGGTTGATGAAGGCGATTGGATTCATTTCTTGACCCCTTTCATTTTCGCTTGAAATTCTACCCAGGACTCCGGTGCAAGGATGGTGGCTGTGGTTTCATCAAACCATTTGAGCCGCCATTTCTGCGAACAATTTGGGCACTCCGTCAACTCCTGACCAGAAGGGACTTTGAAACGTTGATGGCAGGACCGACACCGGACTTCAACTTTTTCTTCCATCTTTCCTCCTTTGAGACTTCAAACTCGATTCATCCAACGTATTTAAACATACCTTTAAATTTTGATAGTTTCAAGGTGGAACGATTTATGAATAGGTATTGACAAAAAAAGGGTTAAATGGTAGAAATTTTTGACTTAATTAATCCCAAAAAAGGAGGTTGGCAGATGAAGCGTTTGTTTATTTCAACCAGTATTGTTTTATTAACTCTCACCTTGTTGATCGGCCTTTGTCAGGCTCAGGTGAAGCCAGGCTGGCCCAAATCCGTTACCATTGGGGCTGCTCCTGTCGGCGGTGTCTATTTCGTTTGGATGGGAGGGTTTGCAAAACTCTTACATGATAAGGTGGGGGTGCCGGGAAATGTCGAGACAACCGGAGGCCCTGTCCACAACACCCAGTTGGTCGATGCCAAACAACTCGACTTTGGGGGAGTAACCGCGGCTCCTATTTGGGAAGGATGGACAGGAGAGGGCTGGGCCAAAGGGAAGAAACATCAAAACACCCGAGTGATCTTCCCCATGTATGCCACCTATTTTCAGATGTACGCCCTGAAAAAAACCGGAATTAAAACGATCCACGATCTTAATGGTAAAAGCATCGGGGTCGGTCCGGTCGGTGGGACGCCAGCCACTTACTGGCCTAAAATTCTTGAGGCCGCAGGGGTGAAGCCAGGACGAATTACCAATGCGGGGTCATCCGACCTCAATTCCCAACTCAAGGACGGGATGCTCGATGCCAATGGACAATCCGTAGGACTTCCATGGGGACTCATCAACGAGGTCGAGACGACCCACGACGTCAATGTGATTGGTGTCCCAAAAGCCGACGCCGAAAAGTTCATTGCCAAATATCCACTTTTTGCTCCTGGAGTAATTCCGAAGGGATATTATAAGAGCAATAAGGATTACGATGTGGAAACGATTACTGTCTGGAACTTCATGATCGCCCATAAAGATGTCCCGGGGGACTTTGTTTATGAGGTGGTCAAGAAGACCTTTGAAAATGTGGATATCCTGATCGCCACCCATGCCTCGGCAAAGGAGACAAAACCGGAACCCATCGTCTTCAGCCCAATCCCTCTCCATCCCGGTGCGATCAGATATTACAGAGAAAAGGGAATCAAGATTCCAGACAAATTGATCCCTCAATAGAATCGATGGAAGATTTTAAAGTCCTTTGAATCAAGCAAATGTGCGGATGAGCCATGGCTCTCATGGCCATCCGCATTTTTTTAAAGCCTTGTTATCCCGTAAGAAAATAGAAAAAACCCTTGGTGGGGTGCTTCCTATCCTTGAGGGGAAGTGGGAGAAAGGAGAAGAGGGAAGATGGCAGAGGAAAAAGTAGTCGATATAAAAGAGGTAGAAAAGAAACTCGAGGAGATGCATATTCGGGATATCGAGGTTTCGGGTGGAAGGGAACTGACAGGATTCCTTTCCAAAGCGGTCTTTGTAGTCGGCCTGGCCATGAGTCTCTTCCACATCTATGTCCTGACCATTCGGGCCATTGACCCCTGGTATTTTAGAACCATGCACGTCGTCTTTGCAGGCGTTTTGGTCTTTGCCGTGGTTCCGGGATGGAAGAAAGCCGCAAGAGATCGAATTAAT
>VGSD01000279.1 GCA_016875155.1 Deltaproteobacteria bacterium
GATGCCGGTCTGTTGAACCTCCCTATCTGCTTGGAGTTGGCGCTCAACCGTGGCAGGAGGCTGAAGGGCGGGCAGCGCATCGGGCCAGAAACCGCAGACCCGCGGTCATTTAAGGATACCGAGCAGGTGATTGATGCTTTCCGCACCCAGGTGGACTTTGTGGTAGCGCGCATGTTGAGCGATATGAAAGTCATCGAGCTGGGCAACCGCAATTATCATCCTACACCTTTCTCGTCCATGCTGGTGGACGGTTGTCTGGAATCGGGTAAGGATATCTCCGAGGGTGGTGCGTTGTATAACTCTAGCGGCATTCAGGCGGTGAGCGTAGCTGACGTGGCCGATTCATTAGCGGCGCTGGAAACGGTTGTCTTCCAGCGCCGAAAATATACTATGGTAGATGTGATCCGAGCTCTGAGAAATAACTTCAACGGCGACTCCAAACTATGGGCTGAATTACGAAATGCGCCAAAATTTGGCAATGACGACGCATTGCCTGATCACTATGCCGGTATGGTCGCGGGTATCTTCTACAATGCGCTTGCCAAGCACCGCAATACGCGTGGAGGTCCCTATGTTCCTGGTTTTTACACCATCACCTGCCACGTAGTCTTCGGTAAGTTAACCGGCGCGTTGCCCAGCGGCAGGAAGGCTGGCGAACCCTTCGCCCCAGGTTTAGGCCCGTGCAACGGGTGCGACCGTCTTGGTCCCACCGCGATAATGAACTCCGTAGCGCACATAGATTCGAAACTTGCGCCGAATGGGTACGCCTTGAATCTGCGCTTTGACCCGGCGACACTGGCTGGAGACCGGGGTACAGAGATACTAGTGGCATTATCCAGGGGATTTCTCGAGGGTGGGGGCCTCGAGGTGCAGTTCAATGTACTCGACCCTGAGATGCTTGAAGATGCAAGGTGCAACCCGGGTAAATACCCCGGACTGGTAGTACGCGTATCCGGTTACTGTGCCTACTTTGATGATCTGCCCGATGCTGCCAAGGCGGAGATTATCGCGCGGACGCGTTTGAAACTGTAGGAAGGGTTATCATTGACATTCCGCATTGACAGGCTTACGGTTAAGACATATTATGCGGACTAATGGCAATAAGTGATGATAATTGCCTGATGGAGAAATTGATATGGGGAATCCTGGAATAGGAGGATATATGATCTTTAATGCTTTCATAGACATTATTGTTGTAGTTGTCGCGTTGGTGTTTGTACAGCTTGCGCTCACCGGTATCAACATTTTACAAAAGGGCGGTTCCTATAAAGGTCGGAGCATGGAACAGATACTCGGCGTCGCCCCCGGAAAGGCTACCGCAAAAGATATTGAGAAGCTGAACAAGGCAGCCCTTTTCCAGCTTTTTTATGCCGCTCCGGCCCCTAGCCATGAAGAGGTGAAGGGAGAATACAGCGGTAAAACATTAACGGTGGGCGTATTGGCCCTGTCTGTTGATGTCTACACGCATCACTTCTTCGGCCCCGGCCACTGGTTGGGCAAGGCTTTCTTTCCCTTTGAAAAGGACAAGGGCTGGGGATATAACATCTTCTCTGGCAAGGGCAAAGATAGAAAAGAGGTACTATACCGCGTAAGAAAGATGAATACATATATCGGCAAATCGCTCATTGATGGCAAGGATTCGTTCCATCTTGACTACAGGCCCCATAATTCAGGAACTGTACATTCCATGCATGACGAGCTTCGCAAGATCAATGACAATATCTTTCTGGGTATGGGCTATATTGCGCTGGGCGGCGGATCAATCAATCCCGCGCCCTTCCTGATTATCGGACCAGCGGCAAAATGGGTTGGTGCTGACAAGGAATAAGCAAAACAAGACTATAAAGGAGAAGGTCTATGGAATTCGATTTTTCTGTCATCGGCAGTGGTTTCGGAGGAAGTGTATCAGCATTGCGACTTGCGGAAAAGGGATATAAAGTCGTCGTGTTGGAGAAAGGCAAATGGGTGACGCCTCTGGATATGGAGGATGCGGCAAAAAGCCTGAACAAATTGATATGGAATCCCGCACTGGGCATGAAAGGATTTTTTACCTATGAATTCTTCCGACATGTCGCTATCGTCGGCGGCGTTGGAGTCGGCGGCGGAAGTCTTGTCTATGCCGCAACCATGTTAAGGCCGAAGGAAGCCTTTTATAAAGATTCGGCCTGGTGCAATCTCGGTATAGACTGGGAAAAAGAATTGAAACCCCATTACGATACGGCTTCAAAAATGCTGGGTATAGTTCGCAACCCTGTACTGGATGTCATGGACGGCTATCTGAAAGAAGTAGCACAGAAAATGGGGGCGGGCGATACATTTGGCCCTACGGATACCGGCATTTACTTTGGAACACCGGAAGTGCTTGCTGATGATCCCTTCTTCGACGGAAAGGGGCCTTCCCGATCCGGCTGCTATCTCTGCGGCGAATGCCTTACAGGATGTAAGCACGGCTCAAAAAACACTTTGGATAAAAATTATCTTTACCTTGCCCAAAAATACGGGGCAATAATCCTGCCGTACCGGGAAGTCACAAACATCATCCCGCAGCAAAATGGCACATATGTCCTGAAGGTAAAGGACAACTCCGGTCGCTTTAAGAAAGCCTCCGACATTACGGCGAAAAAAGTGATCATAGCCGCCGGTGTTCTGGGTACACTGGAATTGCTCTTCAGATGCAAACAGGTTACAAAAACTCTGCCCGGTATATCGCGGCAACTCGGTGTGGTAGTTCGGACAAATAGCGAATCCATTGTGGCTGCTCTGCCCGGGCAGGAAGATCTGGATCTTTCTCACGGCACGGCCATATCATCGCACTTTTATCCTGACAAATTCACCCACATCACACAAAACCGCTTTCCCGAGGGTTATGGTTTTATGAAATATTCCAGCGTTCCACTTGTAGATGATGACCATCCGGTAAGGAGATCCCTGAGAACTATTGGCAAAATGATCATGGACCCCCTTGGCGTTTATCGGTCTATTTTTGCCAAAAACTGGTACAAGCGAATCATTGTCATGACCGTTATGCAGAACCATGACAACCAGCTTTCCTTTAAGTATGGCCCCAGTGCCGTGTTTTCTTTTTTAAGGCGTCGTTTAAAGTCAAAAAGCGTTCCGGGAAAAGAAGCACCGGTGAATATTCCGGTGGCCAACAAGGCATGCGCCATTATGGCGGATGTTGCCAAAGGGATGCCCTTCAATGTCAGCAACGAAAATCTGATGAATATGTCAACAACCGCCCATATACTCGGAGGCTGCCACATGGGTTCTTCTCCCGAGAATGGGGTTATCGATACATCACACCAGGTTTACGGATACGATGGCATCTACGTGATTGACGGCGCGGCAGTTTCGGCTAACGTCGGCGTCAATCCCGCTCTCACAATCACAGCTCTTGCGGAACGGGCGATGAGTCTTATTCCGGATAAGAAATCAGCTCCGGATGGTTTTTTAAGAAGCATCCCTGAGAAATAAGCAATCACCTGCCATTACAGTATTTCCGGCGGTTGAAGTGGAGAATACTTCAACCGCCTTTCCAGGATTGGCGTTTTTATAACTGTTTACGGCAAATCCAATCAACTGCTGAGAGAATGGCCCTGTATGAGTTTTGAAGAATTTTGTGGCGTTCTTAATCCAATAATCTAAAAAATTGCCTCTATAATTGCTATCCTCAACAGCGTAATTTATTCAAATGACACTGATGGTGATAAGCTTGGTTATAGAGATGAATTGAAATATGGGACTGATCCTAATAAGAAGAATCCTGTTGTGAAATATGCTTTAGATAAAGGACTTGGTGTTTATTTACCTGTTCTGACTAGACTGGATGAGGACGGAGTGATGGATAAAAACGAGCAGGGCTTTGTAGACTTGATGACACTTCATCCTGAATCAGATAAAAATGTTCCAGAAATTTATGATGAACTTTTGAAATTGCCAGATCTTTCAATGGAGAAATATTCAAGGATAGATGAGAAGGATTTGGAAGCTGTTGAAGATATTCTTGTTTTGGCAGATAATTCAAAATATAGAGCGACATTTGATTCGAAGCAATCTCTCATAGTTGAGGATAGGCAATGGGATTGCTTCGTCATCCCGATGCAATCGGGATTCCTCGCAATGACTACTGACTGGTGACTACTGACTGGAGACTGCTGACTGACGACTTCGTTGGTGGGTTTCACCCACCCTACAGGGCTGGAGACTGCCGACTGGAGACTAGATTTTGGCTTTTCTGGCTCGGCTGTCAATGTAGTGTTGGAGTCGTTCCCGTGTGGTTAGCCACTGGCCGCCAAGCTTCAGTGCCCATAGTCTTCCTTTTTCAGCCTGTGTCCTCAAAGTGACCGGCGCAATTCCCGCCAGCTTCGATGCGGTTCTCAGGTCAATGAACTCATCAACGCTAGCAGCTGCCAGTTGCCCTGAAGGATAACGCTTGCTGGCATCAAGGATTTCTACCGAGGAAAGCCCACTATCTTCAGCATAGTTCAATATCAACCCAGGCTCTATCTCGCTGCTATGGCTCAATGGAGCCTCTGGCTGTTGGAGATAAATAGTTAGAATATCAACCTCAGGCTCATATTCAATTTTCAAAGCACCTTTGGGCATCTCCTCTAATCTTGTTTCAATAACCATCTTCTACCTCTATCGAGACTTAATT
>VGSD01000280.1 GCA_016875155.1 Deltaproteobacteria bacterium
AAGATGTGGTCCTCGTCGGCGGAATGGCTAAAAACAATGGTTTTGTCATTTCCCTCCAAAAGAATATCGAGATGGAGGTCATTGTTCCGGATGACCCTGATTACATGGGGGCAATCGGTGCAGCAGAGGTTGCTCTTTCTGGGATTTTTGAATAAGAAGGAAAGGTTGAAACAGGATGAGTCAGCAAGGAAAATCCATTGAGTTCTGGCGTTGGCCTGAAAACAATTGGGTTAATCCGGATATCGATTGGAAAAAAGGTAAATTTATTACCGCAGGAGTTGATGTGGGCTCTGTCAGTACGCAGGCGGTGATCATTGTGGATGGTGAATTTTATGCCTTTGGTAATACGCGCACAGGTTCGAACAGTCCGAACAGCGCCAAAAATGGAATGGACTATTCACTTGAGAAGACCGGTTTGAAATTGGAGAATATTGATTACTGCATAGGCACTGGCTATGGAAGGGTCAATGTGCCCATGGCCCAACAGGCGATTACCGAGATCTCCTGCCACGCCCGGGGAGCCAATTTCATGTATGGCCCTGAGGTTAGAACGGTCATGGATATGGGTGGTCAGGACTGCAAGGCCATCAATATCGATGAGCGGGGGAAAGTTCTCAACTTCATGATGAACGACAAGTGTGCAGCTGGAACCGGCCGTGGTATGGAGGTTTTCGCAGATCTTATTCACGTCCCGGTCTGGGAGATCGGTCCCCGCTCTTTCCAGATTTCAAAAGAACCTCCCTCCATCAGTACCACCTGCGTCGTTTTTGCAAAGAGCGAAGTAGTAGGACTGCTTGAACAGGGCGTTCCAGAAAACGAGATCATTGCTGCCTACTGTTCTGCAATGGCCCATCGGATTATGGAGCTTCTCAAACGATTGGGCGTAAAAGAGAAGTTCGCAATCACCGGTGGGATCGCTAAGAATGAAGGAGTGGTCAAGAGGCTGGAAAAGGAACTCGGAATCAAGACTGCCGAACAGGCTTGGCATAATCCAAAGTATCGCAAGAAGAACTATCCTTTCGACACCCAACTGGCAGGAGCGATTGGGGCTGCCCTCTTTGGACAATCGTTGTTGGAAATAGGAAAGGTCAAGTCAGTTCGAAAAACCTGACCCTGTTTCCCCTCTCCCCTTGTGGGAGAGGGTTAGGGTGAGGGGGAATAAAGTTGATTGCTCATTACGGATTTAACGACGCCTCCGGAGATTGGTTTCTCACTCTGGACACAGACAAGTGTAATGGGTGTGGTAAGTGCGTGGAGGTGTGCCCGGTAAAAGTTCTCGAAGTGGGACCGGACCAAATAGACCCTTTTCGTGAAGAATCAGTGGCTTCTGTAAAACATGAAGAACGGAAAAAGATCAAATATCATTGCGCTCCCTGCAAACCGGGTTATGGGTTTGAACCGCCGCCCTGTGTGGCTGTCTGCAAGCCCGGAGCCATCTCTTTTTTGGACGGATGGAAGGTATGTTTTAAAAATAGTCATCAATAAACAGTAATCAGTGATCAGTAATCAGTCATCAGTTATTAGTAGTTTATCGTCAATCGTCTATCGTCCATCGTCCTTCGTTGATCGTTTACGATATGACCAGAGAAGAAGAATTAAAAAAACAAGGCTGGGAAAAACGCTTTACCATAGACGAACCCAGGCTATCCGAAATGGCAGCGCAATACAAAGAACTCGGCTTTGAAGTCCTTCTTGAGCCTGTTGATCTCGCTTCGGAAGAATGCACCAGTTGCATGGCCGCAGACATCAAACGCTACAAAACCATTTATACCCGCCCGAAAAAATAAGTTCCAAGACATGAGGTATGCTTATGCAAATCCTTGAAGGAATGAAGGTCGTTGACCTTACGCAGTTCATCGCTGGATCGCGTTGCACCCAAATACTTGCTGATATGGGTGCTGAGGTCGTGAAGGTGGAACCCCCTCAGGGCGATACGCTACGGATGATATTCAAAATGACGCCTGGCGCAGAGCGCAATTACTCTGTCTTCAATCGCAATAAATATGGTCTCGCAGTCAACATGAACGACCCCCAAGGCAGGGAGATCATACTCAAGCTCGCCACAATATCAGATATTTTTGTCCACAACCTAATCCCCGGCTCCATCGAGAAGTTGGGCCTGGGTTACGAAGATATCCGATCCCTGAAAAAGGACATCATTTACGTTGCCATTTCAGGATTCGGTGCATCCGGTGTGGCGCCCGAACGGGCTGCTTTTGACATCATTGCCCAGGCGACCGGCGGCCAGTTCTGGAATAATCAGGACACCTTCCTGATGCCGGATAATTTCTGGGGCGACCTGGTCACTGGCGCTTACGCCACTATTTCAATACTCTTCGCTCTGATTCACAAGATGAAAACAGGTCAGGGGCAGTGCATAGACATTTCCATGCAGGATGTCATGTACTACAATAATTACCGTGCGATGATGGATAAAGGTCTCGAGCCAATCATGGCACAGGTGGAGAAAGAATTGGGCAGGAAACCGAAAGATGTCTTGAACTCTTCAGATAGGATGCCCTTCTACGGATTTTTTAAATCAAAGGATGGTAAAGTGGCTATCGTTTCAATCACTTCCAGGCAGTGGAAAGATCTGGTTGAAATAATCGGACGCCCTGAAATGGCAACGGAACCGAAATTCTCCAACCTTCTCGTTCAGATTCATAACCATCACGAGGCTGTATCCCTCATCGAAGAATGGACGACAGCACACACGTCACAGGAAATCATATCCATTCTGGAAAGCAAAAAGATCCCCTGCGGAATTGCCTATAGCACTGCACAGGTCAATGCAGATGAAAACCTAAAACAGCGCGGGATGTTCCAGAAGGTCTATCATGAAAAATTTGGCGATATTGATATTCCCGGATTCCCCTTTAAGTTTTCGGATACCTCAGGAACCATTCGCATGCCTGCACCAAGCCTTGGCGAACACAACAAGTTAATCCTGGAGCAGTGGCTCGGGTATACCTCTGATGAGGTAGGGGAACTTTATAAAAAAGGAACAATGCTATAACAAACACCTAAAAATAACTTCCTCCTACCATCAATTCGTAGTATAAACCTATATGGAGTTTTTTAACCATGGAAAGGCAGGAGGACTTATAACTTCCTGGATCATAGAATCCTTATTACAGTCTGTTCCCTGCCTCCCAAGCCATAATAAGTTGATTGGGTCATAGAGCCCTTGTCACGATGGAGGATTGGTGGGGAGGCAATTCCTGCTTTGACCATGCCGAGAGGGGAAGGAGGATTGGATATGGACGGAAGACAGCGGTTCAGGTGGTTTCTGGGTATCGATGTTTCCAAAGAGACATTCGATGCATGTTGTCTCCCCAACCAAGGGGAAAAGGTCTTCAATCTATCAGCCTCTATGGATAGAAAAGGTTTTGAGGAGCTGATCAAGCAGCTTTCTGCCTTGTCTATGGTCCAAGAGTCTGTATTGGTGGGCGTGGAGTCAACCGCATGTTACCATATTAACCTTTATTCTTTCCTGGTCTCTTTAGGGTATCCCGTTGTGGTTATCAATCCCCTGCTTATTTCTAATTTCGTCAAACTTCAATTGAGGAAGACCAAGACGGACAAGAAAGATGCCTCGGTGATTGCACAGTTTCTCCTTTTGAATCGAGATTCCCTTTCTCAAACCCTCTTCTCTTCTGAGATCTCAGATCTTAGAGATCTCTCTAGGCAACGAGAGAGTCTGGTGGACCAGATGAGTTCGACCAAGAGTGAGATCAAGCGGTTACTGAGCATGACCTTTCCTGAATTGGAACATATTTCCGGTATATTTACCAAATCCATGCTCCGTCTGCTCTGCCAATATCCTTCCGCGGTTTCAATGAAGCAGGCCAAACGTTCCAGGATAGCCAAGATCTTGATCCCGGGATCCTATGGGAAACAAACCAATGCATCGGTGGACCGAATTCTAAAGGCGGCCCAGATATCTATAGGGACGTCAAGTCCTACCAAGGAAATCATTCTCAAACAGAAAGCTTCCTTACTAACTCAGTTGGAAGAACATCTCCAAGAGCTGACGGATATCCTCATCGAACTCTGCCAAGGAAAGATCCAGGGAGAGATGGATATCCTGACCTCGATGAAAGGAATTGGGGAGAAGAGTGCAGCGAATTTTCTGGTCGAGATGGGGGGAGATATGAAGCAGTTTGGAAATCATAAGAAGGTGATTGCGATGGCCGGGCTCGATCCCGCTCTTTACCAATCGGGCAAGATCGATAGGAAAGGGAAAATCTCCAAACGAGGCAATAGGCATCTCAGACGGGTGATCTGGCTTATGACCACGAAGGTCATCCAGTTTAATGAACGATTCAAACAATACTACTTGAGGAGAATAAAGGAGGGATTGCCTTACAAAAAGGCTGTGCTGGCAACTGCCCATAAACTTATTAGAGTGATTTTTGCAATGTTGAGGAACAAAACATTATTCGATGCAAGGATGAATTGATGATAGTTGACTGAAAGAAATGGTTGGCAAGATCTAAAAGCAGATGCAGATTTCATGCGGAAAGAAATAGGAACTGTAGACCCTGTAATAGACTCCGTAGTAAGACCCTGTAGGGTGGATCGAGCGAAGCGGATCCACCATCCCCATAAGGCATGAGTGAATATCGCCGTCTTTATCAACCCGGAG
>VGSD01000281.1 GCA_016875155.1 Deltaproteobacteria bacterium
CCGATAGAAAGTCTATGACTTTCCAACGGTATAGCTGAACCCTGATAGAAGCTAATCTCCGCACAGGGCAAGCAGCGGGGCTTTCTAACGGGGTAAAGAGTTACTTTGAGTACAACTCGACAATCAATTTCTCCTGAATGGGAAGGGTGATGTCCTCCCTGGCGGGAAGGGCTTTTACGTTTCCCTTCATCTGCTCTTTTTCTAATTCCAACCATTGAGGAACGCCCCGTCTGGCCACTCCTTCGAGAGATTCCTGAATGCGGTGAACCTGCTTGCTCTTTTCCCGCACCGAGATGACATCCCCTGGTTTAACCAGAAAGGAGGGGATATTCACTCTGGACTGATTGACCAGAAAGTGGTTGTGGAGCACCAGTTGGCGGGCTTCATTTCTGGAGTTGGCAAACCCGAGCCGGTAGACCGCATTGTCCAGACGACGTTCCAGAAGTTGGAGGAGAACTTCTCCGGTGATCCCTTTCCGACGCTCCGCTTCCTCGAAGGTGTTACGGAACTGGTTTTCCAGAAGGCCATACAACCTCTTTACCTTCTGTTTTTCTCTTAACTGAGCCCCATAGTCCGACGCCTTTTTACGCCCCTGACCGTGTTGTCCGGGTGGATAGGTCCTTCGATCGAATGCACACTTCTCCGTGTAACACCTCTCCCCCTTGAGAAAGAGTTTCGTATTCTCTCTGCGGCAGAGTCGACAAACCGATTTTGAATATCTTGCCAAGGTTTACCCTCCTAATTTAATTCCATTAAATTTGATTACACCGATTCATAAACACGATGACAGCGATTTTAAAAATAGATTAAAATATCTTTTTAACTTGCCAGGTATATCATCTCCTTAAAAAATCTGTGTAATCAGACAACGTCTTAGACGCGTCTCCGTTTGGGAGGACGGCATCCGTTATGAGGAATGGGAGTAACATCCTTAATCAGATGGACTTTGAGGCCAGTGGCCTGAAGCGAACGGAGTGCCGATTCCCTTCCTGCTCCCGGACCTTTCACATAGACATCGATGGTTCGAACGCCATGCTCCATTGCCTTTTTAGCAGCGTCCTCTGCAGCCATCTGGGCGGCAAAGGGAGTGCTTTTTCGGGACCCCTTGAACCCCTGTATCCCGGCGCTAGACCAGCAGATGACCTTTCCTTCATGATCGGTGATCGTGATGATCGTGTTGTTAAACGTCGCCTGAATGTGTGCAATACCCGCCTGAATATTCTTCTTGATCTTTTTTCTCTTGGTTGCTGGCCCGGTGGCCATATCCCCTCCTTATTCCTTTTCCTTTTTCTTTCCGACGATCGCTCGTCGAGGACCTTTCCTTGTCCTCGCATTGGTATGAGTTCTCTGACCATGAACGGGAAGGGAACGGCGATGCCGAAGTCCCCGATAGGAACCAATATCCATCAAACGCTTGATATTGGTTGCCACTTCCCTTCGGAGGTCCCCTTCGACCCTCTGCTCTTGGTCGATGATATCCCGGATCCGGACGACCTCCGCCTCGGTCAATTTGCTGACCTTGGTGTCCCGGTTCACATTAGCCTTTTCGAGAATCTTATTGGCCGATGGCCTTCCAATTCCATAAATGTAAGTGAGGGCGACCTCCACCCGTTTGTCCTTTGGGAGATCAACTCCTGCGATGCGTGCCATAGGCTTCTCCTTTAAATTCCAATATTTCAAATTTTGAATATTGGTTATTGGAATTTATTTGGTTATTGGTGCTTGGATATTGGTGATTATCCTTCACCCTTGTCTCTGTTTGTGTTTTGGGTTTTCACAG
Source organism: Deltaproteobacteria bacterium (assembly GCA_016875155.1). The sequence goes on from VGSD01000281.1 coordinate 1,781, forward strand.
ATGACCCGGATCACCCGTTTCCGCTTCACGATCTTACATTTATCACAAATCTTTTTAACCGAAGCTCTGACTTTCACGGTCTCATTTCTCCCGGAATATGATTCTTCCGCGGGTCAGATCATAGGGGGAAAGTTCCACCGTCACCTTATCCCCGGGAAGGATTTTGATGAAATGCATCCTCATCTTTCCAGAAATATGTGCGAGCACTTTATGCCCTTTTTCCAGCTCCACTCGGAACATGGCGTTTGGAAGAGTCTCTAACACTTTTCCCTCAACCTGGATGGCCTCTTCCTTTGGCATCGCTCGACCTCGCTGGCCTCCTTAAACAGGTTTCGCATTCAGGACACGAATGACCTGCTCAAAAATTTGATTCTGTCCCCCCACTCCCCGGATCGACCGAAGAAGCTGTTTATCCTGATAATACTGGATGAGGGGAGCGGTCTGCTTTTGATACTCTTTTAATCGTGTCCGAATGGTCTCCTCGCGGTCGTCCTCTCTCTGGTAAAGAGTTCCGCCACAACGGTCACAAACCCCTTCTTTTGGGGGAGGATGAAAAAGAATATGGAACATCCCTCCGCAGTTTTTGCAGGTCCTGCGGCCGGTCAGCCGCTTAATCAGTTCTTCGGAATCGACCTCGATGTTGACGACATGGTCAACCGATTTTCCAATTTTAGTCAGAATGGCCTGAAGGGCTTCGGCCTGAGGAGTCGTTCTCGGAAACCCATCAAGTATAAAACCGGTCTTGCAATCCGGTTCTCTCAAGCGCTGGTCAATGATGCCGATCACCACCTCATCCGGAACAAGTTCGCCCTTTGCCATAAAGGCCTTGGCCTGCTTTCCCAGAGCTGTCCCTTCTTTCACAGCAGCCCGCAGGATATCCCCTGTTGAGATCTGGGGAATATGATACCGCTCCACGATCATCTGTGCCTGTGTGCCTTTTCCCGCTCCCGGAGGACCTAAAAGTATTAAGTTCATTCAGCGACCAACCACTTAAAGATCAATGCAAAATGGAAATTTAACATTGCAAATTGTAAAGTTTTTTACCCTCTCTTTAAAATTTTCAATGTTCATTTTGCAATTTTCAATTTACAATGAGTTTTACTCTAGCTCCTTCGACCTTTTAATCTGCCCTTCTTCATCAATCCTTCATAATGCCTCGTCAGCATATGGGCTTCAATCTGTTGAACCGTGTCCAGAGCCACTCCCACGACGATGAGGAGGGCTGTTCCTCCGAAGTAGAAAGGAACGTTGAATCGTCCGACCAGAACAGTGGGGAGGACACAGACCGCCGACACATAAAGCGCGCCTCCCAGGGTGATGCGCGTGAGGACCTTGTCAATATACTCTGCGGTCTTCTGGCCGGGCCGGATCCCCGGAATGTATCCTCCGAATTTCTTCATGTTGTCAGCCACATCGTTCGGATTGAAAGTGACCGCCGTATAAAAGAAACAAAAGAAGATGATGAATCCCACATAAAGAAGATTATAGAGAAGAGCATCAGGCCCAAGGCTGTTGAGGATCGACTGAATCCAGGGATAGGTCTCCATCCAGGTCTTCGGCATAAAGCTACCGATCGTCAGGGGAAACATCAGAATGGACGAGGCGAAGATAGGCGGAATCACCCCCGCGGTGTTTAACTTGAGCGGCAGATGGGTGGATTGCCCTCCATAAACTTTTCTTCCCACAACCCGTTTGGCATACTGAACGGGAAGTCTCCGCTGACTCGTCTCGGCAAAGATGATCGCTGCAATCACAACCACCATCAGCAGGATCAGGAACAGGATGGTGAAGATGTTTAACTGCCCCACGCTGAAAAGTTCATAGGTGCCGGCAATGGCATTGGGCAACCTCGCCACAATTCCCGAAAAGATGATCAGGGAGATGCCGTTGCCGATTCCCCTTTCCGTAATTTGTTCCCCCAACCACATGATGAAGGCAGTGCCTGCAGTCAGGGTGATGACAGTCATGATCCGGAAGGACCATCCCGGATTGAGAACGATCATCTCACCCGCAGCCCCTGTCATATTCTCCAGGCCGACCGCAATCCCGAATCCTTGAATCATGCTGAGCACCACGGTTCCATATCGAGTATATTGAACGATCTTCTTCCGTCCCATCTCCCCTTCTTTCTGGAGTTGGGCCAGATAAGGAATGACGACGGTCAGAAGCTGGAGGATAATTGATGCACTGATATAGGGCATGATACCCAGGGCAAAGACCGAGAGCCTTTCCAGGGCACCCCCTGAAAACATATCAATGAGGCTGAAGAGAGTTCCTTTCGCATGGGCAAAGAAAGAAGCAAGGGCATCCCCATTGATCCCGGGCGTGGGGATATGGACCCCGACCCGATAGATGGCCAGAAAGAGAAAGGTCATCAGGATCCTTCGTTTCAGTTCGGGGATCTTGAAGATATTCTGGGCGCCTGCGATCATGAATGGATGACCTCCACCTTCCCTGATGCCTTCTCCACTTTTTTAAGCGCTGCCTGGCTTGCCCGATGGACACGAATGGTTAACGGATGCTGGAGTTCCCCGTCGGCAAGAAGCTTAATGGTCTCTCCTTTTTTACACAACCCGGAAGCAATCAAGAGATCGGGCTCTACCACTGCATCCTTCTCGAACCGATTGAGATCACTGAGATGGATGATGGCCACCTTTTCTCTAAAAGGATTTCGGAATCCCCTTTTAGGGAGCCGCCTCTGAAGAGGCATCTGGCCTCCCTCAAAGCCCGCCTTGGTTCCCCTGCCAGCACGGGCATTCTGACCTTTATGTCCCCTGCAGGAGGTCTTCCCATGTCCGGACCCGGGTCCCCTTCCGACGCGTTTCCTCTTCTTCTTTGATCCCTCCA
>VGSD01000282.1 GCA_016875155.1 Deltaproteobacteria bacterium
GGCGCCTCCTTTGTCAAGACTTCAACAGGCTTTGCAGAGGCAGGCGCAAAGGTTGAAGATGTGAGGCTGATGAGAGAAACCGTAGGAAAAGATTTCGGGGTGAAGGCCGCTGGTGGCATCCGAACCCTTGAGGACGCCTTGAAGATGATCGAGGCTGGAGCCACCCGTTTGGGCACCAGCGCAAGCGTGGCCATTATTCAACAATTTGATCAAAATGAGAAAGGAGGAACATAGATGAAAAAGATCATTTTAGTAGGAACAATCCTGGCCTGTTTAGTGGTGTTTGGAATGGGAGCTCCTCAGAAAGGTTTTTCAAAGGAGGTGGTTCTTTACTCTTCGAATCAATCCGATTTGATTGACATGGTCTCCCAGGGTTTTGAGAAGAAGACAGGAATAAAGGTCTCTGCTGTCCGGATGGGAACCGGAGAGGCGATGAAGAGGATACAGGCAGAGAAAGATAATCCACTTGGGGATATCTTCTGGAGCGGGGATATTGCTGTTCTTGATGCTGCCAAAGCCAATTTTATGCCCTACAGATCACCCGAGGCCAAGGGTCTTCCTTCTCACTATATCGAAAAGGATAGCCTATGGACAGCCACGAATGTCCACATCATGATCATCATGTACAATAAAAAACTGGTCAGCGAGCAAGAAAAACCGAAGGGTTGGGCAGACCTTCTCACACCCAAATGGAAGGGTAAGGTCGTAATGGCCAACCCGGAGAAATCAGGATCGGCCTATGCAAAGGTGTATGGATTATATAAATTATACGGCTGGGACGGCCTCCAAAAACTCCTCACCAATGCAAAGGTTCTCGACAGCGCCAGCCTCATCTGGAAAGGCACAGCTGAAGGGGAATATCCTCTCGGGATGACCATTGAATACGCAGCCTATCGGTATATTGCAGGCGGATCAAAGGATGTGGGGATTATTTATCCTCAAGAGGGCGCATTTGCTGCTCCGGAAGGAACAGCAATGATTAAAAATTGCAAACATCCTGTTGAGGCAAAGGCATTCACGGATTACCTGCTCTCCCGGGAGGTAGAAAAAGAGATCTTTGAACAACATTACCGGAGACCGGCTAGACCGGACGTTGTTGCATCGGTGGGGCTCCCGAAAATCAGTGAGATCAACCTGTTGAAAGCATTTGACTCCATCGAGTCAAGCGCTCTCGAAAAAGAGATCCTTAAAAAATGGAAAGAGATGGTCCTCCAGAAGTAAGGAAAAAGATATTAATTTAGCTTTTTGAAAAGAAGAGTTTCATGAATTAATTGATTAAAAGAATCATCACAAAATCCCCCTAAATCCCCCTTTGCCAAAGGGGGATTTCCCTATTCTCCTCCCTTTGGCAAACCCTGCCTGCCGGTAGGCAGGGGAGGTTGCCTGCCTGCGCGAAGCCGCTTCGGCGAAGGCAGGGGAGGGATTTTATTAAAGATTCTCTTAACTGTTTAAGTAACTAGGGAAAAGAAGGATGCAGGTTCGGTTAAATGACATAACCAAAGCTTTTGGTTCTTTAAAGGCGCTTGATCGGGTCAGCCTCCAGATTGAGAGAGGCGAGTTCTTTACGCTCCTCGGTCCCAGCGGCTGCGGAAAGACCACCCTCCTCAGGGTGATCGCAGGCTTTGCCTCTCCTGATTCCGGCAATGTCTTTTTCGGCGACCAGCTCATTAACCACATCCCGCCTTACAAACGTGAGACCGGCATGGTATTCCAAAACTACGCCCTCTTCCCCCAGCTCAATGTCTTCGATAATGTGGCCTATGGATTGAGAGCACGGAGGGTAGAAAGGGAAAAGATCCGATCGAGAGTCCATCAGATTTTAGAAAAGGTTCAATTGGAAAATCTCGCCCAACGTTATCCGAATCAACTGAGTGGCGGGCAACAACAGCGTGTTGCCCTTGCCCGTGCCCTTGTCATTGAACCCCGTGTCCTTTTGATGGATGAACCCCTGTCCAATCTCGACGCCAGGCTCAGGGTCACCATGCGCCAGGAGATCAGAAAGATTCAAAAGGATCTTGGGATTACTACTATCTATGTAACTCACGATCAGGAAGAGGCCATGGCCATTTCGGATCGCATCGCCATTTTTAACCTTGGACACATCCAGCAGGTCGGGATGCCTTCCGATATCTATTTCCGCCCCCAGAACCGGTTTGTGGCTGAGTTTACCGGAACCAGCAACATCATGGAGGTGGAGGTGGTTGCTTACGACCCTCATAACTCTATCCTCACCAGCAGGTTCAAGGGGCATCAGATTCTTCTCCGTTCAGCCTCAAAACCGACTGGAAAGACTGTGATGATCCTCCTCCGGCCGGAATGGATCAAGATTGCCAGAGATGAAAAGGAGTCTTTGACCAATCTCTTCTCTGGTCAGGTAGTCAGTTCCACCTTCATGGGTTTCATGGTGAAATACCAGGTGAAGGCCTTTGAGGATCAGATGTTTGCTCTTGAGGTCCAGGATCCGCAGGAGCACGAGATCAAAAAAGAGAGAGAGACGCTTTATTTCCAGTTCAACATAGACCGGCCAGTGGTCATCACTTCCTGATCGAGCCTATCATGCATAAATATTTCACTGTTTGGACTCTCATTCTCGTTTCGATCTTCGTCATTCTATTCCTCTTCGTCCTCTACCCGATGTTTTCCATCTTCTATGCCAGCTTCCTGAGTCCTGAAACCGGCCAATCCTCCCTGGAAAGCTATCGGAAGATCTTCTCTCTCCCCTTCTATTTGAGGTGCCTCCGGAACAGCCTGTGGGTCAGTGCGCTGGCCACAGCGATCAGTCTGATCATCGGCGTCCCTTTCGCCTTTTTTACATCACGTTTTCATCTTCCGGGAAAATCTTTGATCAAAACCCTCGCCACCCTACCCCTGATTCTGCCGACGTTTATCGGAGCTGAAGCGTGGATTCTTCTGCTTGGCCGAAACGGCTGGTTTACCAACCTGTTCAAACAGATCGGTATCGGACTACCATCCATTTATGGATGGCAGGGAATCGTTCTGGTCTTCTCTCTCCATTTCTTTCCTTTTGTCTTTCTGATGGTCTCTGCCTCCATCAATGCGATTGACAAATCCCTCGAAGAATCCGCTCAAAACCTTGGAGCCCATCCGAGACAGGTCTTCACGACTGTCACACTTCCCATCGTCACTCCTTCCATCGTAGCAGGAGCATTGGTGGTCTTTTATATGTCGATTGAAAACTTCGGCGTTCCCCAACTCATTGGAGAGGATTATCGGGTCCTTGCCGTTCAAGCTTACAACGAATTCATCAGTGAAATGGGAGGAAATCCTTCCATGGCAGGAGCTCTCAGCATGGTCCTCATCATCATCACGCTGCTGGTGACCCTAATTCAAAAATATTGGGTGGAGAGAAAAAGTTATTCCATGTCCTCATTAAGACCTCCAGAGGTCAGGAAAGCAAAACCTTTTTTCACATTTTGCATGTGGTTTTTCTGTATCTTTATTCTTTTTCTAGCGCTCTTTCCCTTCTTGGTCGTCCTTATCTCATCTGTGACAAAAACCCAGGGTCCGGTCATGTATTTCGGAGAATTCAGTTTAAAAAATCTGACTCAGGCCATTCGTATCGCTCCTCGCCCCATCTTCAACTCCTTCTTTCTATCCACAGTGGCAACCCTTATTGGCATTGTCTTTGGTCTGGCTGTGAGCTACCTGGTGGTTCGGAAAAAGGGGGCTGTCACTTATCTATTGGATCTGCTGATGATTCTGCCCTTGATCATCGCAGGAACAGTCTTAGGCATTGCCCTCGCGGCCACTTATAATAAAGGAAGGATCGTTTTGACCGGTACATGGATGATCCTGGTTCTGGCCTATTTCATCAGGAAGGTTCCCTTTTCCATTAAAACAACCTCCTCCATCCTCCAGCAGATTGATGCATCAGTGGAAGAAGCCTCCATTAATTTGGGGGTTCCCCCTGTTCGGTCTTTTTTAAAGGTGGTCGTCCCTGTTATGTTACCAGGGATTGCGGCAGGAGCGATTATCATGTGGGTAACCACACTGGCTGAGTTGAGTTCCACTATCATCCTCTACTATGGACCATGGTCAACAATGACCATTCAAATCTTCCAATATGTGGGCAGCGGAGATTTTGGACCTGCCTCGGCATACGGAACGATTCTCATCCTTTCTGTATTGATTCCCCTCTTCTTTCTCCACCGGTTTCTCGGAAAAGGAATGACCCCAACGCTTTAAAAAATCTGACAAGAAAATTGACAAGCTCTCAATCAGGTCTTATAGATATAAAAAGGCTTTAGTCATCGAAACCCATCCTTAATTTTTGGAATATAACCTTATGAATGTTCTTCTGATCTACCCTGAAATTCCGGATACCTTCTGGAGTTTCAAACATGCCCTCAAGTTCATACGTAAAAAAGCTGCCTCTCCGCCGCTCGGACTCCTCACCATCGCTTCCATGCTGCCTTCCGAATGGAAAAAACGGTTGGTTGACATCAACGTAAGAAAACTCACGGGGGATGACCTTGAATGGGCTGACTGCGCATTGATCAGCGCGATGACCGTGCAGAGGGATTCCGCCCATAAGACAATTTCGCAATGCAAAGAAGCAGGTCTCAGAGTTATTGTGGGAGGACCGCTCTTCACTACGGAGTA
>VGSD01000283.1 GCA_016875155.1 Deltaproteobacteria bacterium
AATCAATAGTGGCTTTTATGCCGGAGCCGGAGAGAGAGAAGATCCTCTCAAAAAAAAGAACTTATTTTTATTGGGACCCATCACGCCTGAATGGAAACCACCTCAGAGAAGAACTCGCCAAATGCAGAGAATTGGGCTTTGCGCAGGATATCGGAGAGATCACCCCGGGAGTCAATGTGGTGAGTACCCCCCTGTTTGCCCACCAAGATAAATTGATCGGATGCCTCATCCTCATGGGGACTTTTTCAGAAAACAAAATTCAGGAATATGGGCCAAGGGTGGTAGACTTTGCAAAACAGATATCGACTAAATTGGGAGCCCGTCCTGAGGATTTTTATCCAAGCTAAACCCCTCTTGATAATGATAAGGGGAAAATGATAATAGAAAATGGATATTAGACTATTTAAATCTCATAAAAGGAGGTACACAATGAAAAAGGTCATTCTATGTTTGCTTGTCATGGCATTGTTCATGATGACAGCCCCTATGCCATCGCGTGGGGCAGAGGTCATCAAGTTGAAGGCGGCTAATTACCTACCCGTCACTCACCCGATGTCGCTCCTAAACGGGTGGTTTTGCGACGAGATAAAGAAACGCACCAATGGCCAGGTAGAGATTACATACCATCCTGGGGGCACGCTTCTTTCGCCTGTCAAGATGTATGATGGGTTGCTCACGGGCATCTCAGACCTTGGTTTTTCTCACATTCAATATACACGGGGGCGCTTCCCTGTGATGGAAGTTTTCGATCTGCCTCTTGGATTTCCAAGCGGCTGGGTAGACACACGGGTAGCCACTGATTTCTATAACAGGTACAAGCCGAAGGAATGGGATGATGTCCAGGTTCTTTACCAATCCCCTTCCGGGCCTATTATCCTCCAGACGACCAACAAACCCGTCAAAACACTGGAGGATATCAAGGGCCTTAAGATCAGGGCAGTGGGACAGATGACTGATATCATCAAGGCGCTGGGAGGCGTTCCAGTTCCTCTCCCTATGCCGGATGTTTACGACTCCTTGTTTAGAGGTGTTATCGAAGGGGTCACGGTAGATCTTTCCACGCTCAAGTACTGGAAATTCGCAGAGGTGACAAAGTATGTGACAGCAGATTGGCAGATCGGAACGGCGATCACGTTCTATTGGGTCATCAACAAGAAGAAATGGAATACCCTTTCGCCAGACATTCAGAAGGTATTCACCGAAGTGGCCTCCGAAGCCAGAGATAAACAAGCAGCCTTATGGGACTCGATGGATATAGAGGGGAGAGATTTGTTCACGAGCAAAGGTGGACAGATGATCGATCTCTCCGATGCCGAGGCTGAGAGATGGAAAAAGGCTGTTGAGCCGGTGATAGGAGAATACAAAAAATCCATGGCCTCCAAAGGATACAGCGAAGCGGAGGTTGATGGCTGGATCAAATACATCAAAGAACGCATCGCATACTGGCACAAAGAGCAGAAGGCGAAAAAAATACCCTCTGCATTTTAGAATTGCAGATCCCTTGAAGAACCCCCGGGAGGGACAAAATTCGGTGTAGGGAATGGCGTAAAACCGTTTCCTACACCGATGCGGTTCCCAACGCCTTGAAAAGGAGGAAGGATGGCAAGCCCATTTAACACCTTGCGATTCGTCAGTAAACTCTTAAACATCATTGCCGGCATATCGGTAACCGGAATGATGCTCTTAACCGTTGCAGATGTACTTTTAAGAGCATTCGGTCATCCCATCATCGGGACTTACGAGATCGTGGCCCTATCCCTAGCGTTCGTGATAGGCTTCGGGATCCCTCAGGTCTCTTTGGACAGAGGGCACGTTTATATGGACCTTCTCTTGGAAAAACTCTCCAAGAAGGGCAGGAAAGTGGCCAACACGTCCACTCGCGTCCTATGCCTGATTCTATTTGCATTCTTAGGGTATAACCTTTTTAATGTCGGAGCGAGGTTTCTCGCATCAGGAGAGGTTTCAGCCACCATCAAGATCCCTTTCTACCCTGTCGCCTATGGCGTTGCAGTCTGTTGTCTCCTGGAATGCTGCGTGTTCATCTTTGATATCGTGAGAATCTGGAGGGGTGAATATGAATGAGATTATGGTAGGCATTATAGGCCTGGCAGTACTGCTCTTTCTTTTCTCTACAGGTATCGAGTTGGGCTTTGCCATGGGGCTGGTCGGCTTTTTGGGTTTTGCCTACCTTAATGGTTTTTCATCCGCTATCAATCTCCTCGCAACAGATTTCTTTGACGTCATCACAAACTATGGATATACGATCTTCCCGCTTTTTGTTTTGATGGGACAGATCGGTTTCAACGCCGGTATCGCCGTCAGGCTCTATGACGCTGCCAATAAATTCATCGGCCATGTCCCTGGTGGTCTCGCAATGGCCACCGTAATGGGAGCAACCGGTTTCAAAACCATCTGTGGTTCATCTGCAGCCACAGCAGCAACCTTTGCCAGTGTGGCCATTCCGCAGATGGAACGATACGGCTATGAGAAGAAACTTTCGACTGGAATTGTCGCGACCGTTGGAAGTCTCGGTTGTATCATACCCCCAAGCGTTGTTCTCATTCTTTTAGGGATTCTTACGGAGCAATCCATAGGCCAGCTTTTTCTTGCCGGAGTGATCCCCGGACTGATCATTGCATTCTTATTCATGGTTGTCATTTATGGATGGGCTAAGATCAATCCCGCCATCGCGCCAAAATCCGAACGATCCACATGGGGAGCAAGAATGCGCACTCTCCCGGAGGTTTTCTGGATCCTCGTTGTCTTCATCCTAGTCGTCGGCGGGATTATGCGGGGTATTTTCACCCCTACGGAAGCAGGAGCAGTTGGCACCTTTGCAGTTCTTCTTCTGGCGATTTTTAACCGGAATATGACCTTTAAGATATATGTGAAGTCAGTGAAAGAGGGTCTTCGCACTGCCATCATGATTCTTATGCTCATCGCGGGTTCCACTGTACTCGGCCATTTTGTCACCGTGACCACTATCCCGCAGGTGGTGGCAGACTGGATTGCACAACTGCCCTTTAACCGCTACCTGATCATGATCATTATCTGTATTATTTTCGTCATCGGAGGTTCTTTCATCGATGACCTGACCTTTATGATTCTCGCCACACCTATCTTTTATCCTGCGGCCCTCAAACTCGGCTTCCCTCCTCTGTGGTTTGGAATCATGATTGCTGTTGTCGAAATGATCGGCGTTGTCATTCCGCCGGTGGCCATCTGCGTCTTCGTTGTGAAGAATATAACTAAGGTTCCAATAGGCATTATCTACAAGGGGACCGCGCCGTTTTTGATCTCCCTTATTCTCGTCTGGGGCCTTCTGTTTTTCTTTCCCGAATTAGCTCTATGGCTTCCTTCAGTCTTTTATAAATGAGAGGATCGTGCTTAACGATTTATAAAGTGTTGATAGGTCAACTTATCAATTTAAAAATCTCTGTCTTCATTAGAAAGGTAAACCGATGCAATACTGGAATCCCTACTTAGAAACCTTACCAAGAGAATCCCTGAACCAGATCGAGCTCTCATATTTTCGAAAAATCTCTTCCTATGCAAAGGAACATTCGAGGCTCTATCAGGATAAATTAAAAGGGATTGAGCCTGAACGCATCAGGACTTTCGACGATCTGAAGAAGATTCCTCTCACTGAGAAAGAGGAGATGAGAAAGTACCAGGAGATGGAACCCTTCCCTTACGGAGGACTCCTTGCCAGGAATATAGAGGAGGTGACCACTTTCCGCCAGACCAGCGGGACCACAGGAAAACCGATTTACGTTCCAGAGACCTATGAGAGCTGGCAGTGGAGAACCGAGGTCTGGTGCCATATCCTCTATATGGCTGGCTTCAGGCCCCGTCACCGTGTCTTTCTCCCATTTGGCTATAACGTCTATGTCGCCTTCTGGGAGGCTCATTTTGCGTCAGAAAAGGTAGGTTGCGAATTGGTGCCAGGCGGCGCCCTCGACACCAAGGGAAGGATTCATAAAATTCTTGAAATCCGGGCAAACGGAATGATGAATACACCGACCTATGGATTGCACATTGCCGAAGAGGCAAAATCGCTGGGCATTGATCCAGCCTCCCTCGGAATCGAAAGGATGCTCTGTGCAGGAGAGCCTATGCCCTCGGCAACGAGAAAACGTCTTGAAGAGCTTTATCATTGCCATGTCTTCGACCATATCGGAGGGACAGAGCCCTGTGCCTGGGCGGGTATGTGTGAAGCTAAAGATGGCATGCACATCATCGAACCTTTCTTTCTTGTAGAGGTCTTGGATCGTGAAACGCTCCAACGGGAGGTAGAGGAAGGAGAAATCGGAGTGGCTGTGGTCACTCCTCTTGGCCGGAGGTCCTTTCCTCTGATTCGCTTTAATACGAAAGACCTCGTGATCAAGGGGAAAAACTCCTGCTCTTGCGGCAGGACTTCCAAAAAGATCCAGGAGGTGGTAGGAAGAACCGATGATCTCAGAAAGGTTCGCGGAGTCCTCTTCTCTCCCAAGACCGTGGAAGAGGTCCTGCGAAAGGATTTCAAAGAGATCGAGGAATTTGAGATCGTTGTGGAACGGAGAGGTTTAATGGATGTCATTTTACTCAGGGCCGAGGTCAATCCCAGCCTTACTGTAAGC
>VGSD01000284.1 GCA_016875155.1 Deltaproteobacteria bacterium
TGTATCATCTGATGGGAAAACTGACGGACCGTTTTCTTAAGAATCCGATCATGAGGGACACCTTCATCCGATGGGGACTGATCTCTGCAGGATGTTTCGGCGCTTATGCCCTTGGAGCGAATAACGTTGCCAATGTGACCGGAGTTTATGTCGGGTCAGGAGTCCTGTCATCCTTCAACGGAGCCCTCATCGGAGGATTGAGCATAGCCTTCGGTGTCCTCACTTACAGCCGGAAGGTCATGGAGACTGTGGGAAAAAAGATTGTCGCCCTTGATGGATACGCCGCCTTTATCGCCGAACTCTCTGCGGCCGTTGTGGTTCAGATATTCACACAGGTAGGCGTCCCGGTTTCAACCTCTCAGGCCATCGTTGGCGCAGTCGCAGGAGTCGGGCTGGTTAAAGGAATCAGGGCGGTCAGCTTGAGAAGCCTGGCTGAAATTGGTGTGGGATGGATATCCACTCCGGTTTCAGGTGGAGCCATCTGCTATATCTTATTGATCCTATTCCTTTGAGCCATCCTTGCCGTCAAGTAATGGTAATGATGGTAATGGGGTCAGGTCTATTTTGTTGACATGATCATTGATATTGCGGTATAGGATAACCATGGCACGTCCATTGCGCATAGAATTTCCAGGTGCTGTCTATCACGTCACAAGCAGAGGAAACGAAAGAAAACCGATTTTCAAAGACGACCAGGACCGAAAGATACTCCTGGATATCCTTGCGGATGTTACTCTTCGATACAATTGGCTCTGCCACGCTTATTGCCTGATGGACAATCATTACCATCTCCTTATTGATACCCCCGACGGAAATCTTTCGATAGGCATGCGGCAGTTGAATGGCATCTATACCCAAAGATTCAATAAGCGCCATGGCAGAGTAGGCCACCTCTTTCAAGGAAGGTTTAAGGCAGTTCTGGTTCAAAAGGATAGTCATCTTCTTGAGGTCTGCCGATATGTGGTACTCAATCCGATCCGTGCGGGGATAGTGCAGAGGCCTGAGGAATGGATCTGGAGTAGTTATGGGGCAACAGCTGGGCAGGCAAAACTGCACCCATGTCTTGTGACAGGTTGGGTATTAAGCCAGTTTGATTCTGAAAGGAAGATAGCCGAGGCTGGCTATAGGAAATTTGTGAGGGAGGGGATTGAAGCTGAATCGATTTGGAATAGGATGAGGGGACAAAGCGTTTTGGGGGAGGATGAATTCATAGAGAGCCTCAGTGACTATGTGAGAGGAAGAAGGCAGATTCCAGAGATAGCGAAGAGCCAGCGATTCATGAACAAACCTCCATTGGGAGGTATATTTAGACCGGAGGTGCTTGGAGATAGACAGAAGAGAGACAAAACCATAGCTAAAGCAGTTTTTGAACATGGATATACTCAGAGGGAAGTTGCTGATTATCTGCGGATACATTTTACTTCTGTCAGTAGAATTTTGAGGGCAAAAGATAAAATGCTAAGAAAATAGACCTGACCCCTTTTGTTTTAGCGAGAGAACCAATGTCTAAGAAAGTAATCATTGATTGTGATGTGGGAGTGGATGACGCCCTGGCCTTGATCCTTGCCTTTCATTCGCCCGAACTGATAGTGGAGGCAGTAACCGGTGTGAATGGGAATGTTCCACTGGATACGGTCTTTCCCAATATTCAAAAAGTCCTCTCCCTGATTCAGCCGAAAAGAAAACCAATTATCGCCAGAGGAGCAGACAGGCCCTTAAAGGGAAAAACCATTCATGCCCATTCTGTTCACGGGAAGACTGGTCTGGGAGATGCAAAGATTGATCTGAGAGAAGGTGAAGAGTGGTGGCAGAAATACCCTGGGCCTGCGGACGAACTGATTTTAGAATTGGCTTATCAATTTCCGGATGAATTAATCCTAATTGCCGTGGGGCCTCTCACGAACCTGGCTTTAGCCCTTAAGAAAGATGTTGAGGGAATGAAAAAACTAAAGAAATTGGTGATTATGGGCGGATCGGTGCGGACGAGAGGCAATGTCACGCCGTACGCTGAATTTAATATCTTTTCTGATCCCTTGGCCGCCAAGATCGTTTTCGAATCGGGAATTCCTATTACATTGGTCCCTCTTGATGCAACCCATCAGGTATTCCTCACTTCTCATTGGATGGAAGAAGAGATCGTTCCTCTCCGTACATCTTTTTCCGATTTTCTCATCAAAGCCACAGGTTATGATACTGAAGCACATCGCTTCAAAAATCGCGAAAGTATTTTCCTTCACGACCCCCTCGCAGTGGGGGCAGTGATCGATTCGGAATTAGTAAAAACGGAGAGACTTCCCCTTCATGTTGATACTAATGAAGGGGAATATTATGGGAGGATCACCGAAGTGAAAAAGGGTCCAAAAATGGACGTGTGTCTGGGAGTGGATGCAGAAAGATTTTTGGAGTTGTTTGTGTCAAGACTAAGGAAAACCTAATTTTAATGATTTCCATCAATTTAATTGTAGGGCAACCCTTTAGGGTTGCTTCTAATGCAAGGCTGAAGCCTTGCCCTACGAATTACCCATCGGATGATTTGTAACGTCCCGAAGAAATCAGGAGGGCTACAAGTTGTTCATGCAGGGATTATGATGACAAATAAAATTTTTGTCCTTGGAAGCTCAAATGTTGATCTTATCCTCAGGATTCCCCGTTTCAACCAACCGGGCGAGACGATCCGGGCAGATCACCTCACGACTGTCTTTGGCGGCAAGGGTGCCAACCAGGCGATTGCAGCAAAACAGTTGGGCGCTGAAGTAGCCCTGATCACCAGGTTAGGTGATGACCATTACGGGCGATCCTACCGTCGTTATTTGATCGAAAAAGGTCTTAACCCAAAATCTATCTTCCTGGATAAAAAAGTCCCAACAGGAATAGCCTTTATCGAATTGGATTCTAAAGGGGAAAATAGGATCGTCGTCGCCCCGGGGTCTAATCGTTATCTTTCCATTGATGATTTGAGGAAACATCCCATGCTCTTTAGGAATTCAAAAATCTTTGTCACACAATTGGAAATACCCTTCGAGACGGTAACCATGGGTTTGAAGATGGCAAAAAGAGAGGGTGCTCTCACGCTTCTCAACCCTTCTCCCTTGCGTCCTCTTTCTACTCAAATCCTTTCTCTAACAGATTTTCTTGTCCCCAATGAATTGGAAGCCCAGTCTCTGACAGGCTTAAAGATCAGAAAAAAACAGGATCTACCGAAGATAGCCACAAAATTGCTGAGGATGGGCGTGAAAAGTGTGGTGATAACGCTGGGGTCAAAAGGCCTCTTCTTTAAAAATCCCTATGAAGAAATCTGGATGGAAGCCTTTAAAGTGAAAGTGGTTGATACCACAGCCGCAGGCGACGCTTTCATGGGAGGTCTTGCCTGTGGTCTTTCTGAAGGCAAACCCATCTGGGAAGCCTTAATGTTTGCTAACGCCGCCGGTGCTCTTGCTACAACCAAATTAGGCGCCCAACCCTCTTTACCTTCAAGAAAAGAACTCAAACGTTTCCTCAAAAGATATTGACGACCCATCTTCTACTCGATTAGAATGACGCCAAACCGAATTCTTCTGAACATTTACAGGCTCAAAGATAATGAAACGTTACCCCATCCCATGTGGCAAAAAGATGATCCACCTTGAAATCCCGGATCATGTCCCTATGCAATGGGTGGAATCTAAACCTATGTCACCAGTTTCGGATGTGGGGAAGGCAGTTGAGGAGGCAATGAAACACCCTATTGAAAGTCCCCGGCTCCGTGAAATAGTGAAACCGGGTCAGACGGTTGCCATCATCGTGACTGACATCACACGCAAACTTCCGGAAGAGATGATGATCCCCCTTCTCATTAAAGAACTTTTATCGGGTGGAATTAAAAAGAGCGATATCACAGCTGTCGTTGCCACCGGTACGCATAGGCCAAACACTGCCGAGGAGCTAAAAGAGAAGTTTGGCGAGGTCGTCAATGAAATTACATTTATCAATCACGATGCATGGAACTCTAAGGAGCTTTTAAATCTGGGGAAGACCACTAACGGTATCCCGCTGGTCTTCAACCGCACGGTGGCGCAGGCAGACATCCGGATTTCGACGGGGGTAATTGAAACCCACCTTTTTGCCGGCTATAGCGGTGGAGTAAAAAGCATTGCCGTAGGAGTCGCTGGAGAAGAAACCATCGCCGCTACCCATAATTATGAAATGCTCAAGCAGACCCGGCTCGGTGTAACCGAAGGAAACGAGTTCCGGAAATTTCTAATTGAAGCAACCCATGCGCTGGGGCTCCATTTTATCGTCAATGTGGTTCAGAATGGAAAGAAGGAAGTGGTCAAGGTCGTTGCCGGAGACCCAGTGGAAGCCTTCCAGGAGGGTGTTAAGACCGCCCGAAATCTCTATGAAGTGGAGATTGACTATCCCGGAGATATCGTCATCAGTGGAGTCAGTTACCCGAAGTCCCTCGACCTTTATCAGGCCACCCGAGCGGCAAATGTCGTTGTCTTCGGTCCAAAGCCTGTCGTGATAAAAGGCGGCGTCATTCTCATCCCTGCCCCCTGTGAGGATGGATGTGGACATCCAGGATACTGCGATATTATGAAGAAAGCTCAAGATGTGGATGACATCATCGCTATCTCCCG
>VGSD01000285.1 GCA_016875155.1 Deltaproteobacteria bacterium
TCTCGAAAAGTTCGGGATGATCTTTGGATTGACAAAGGCGAGGGAGATTCTTGAGGCCGTTGGAAATCCCCATCAGGAAATCCAGGCCATCCACATCGGAGGGACGAATGGGAAAGGTTCCACCGCAGCCATGATGGCCTCCATTTTGCAGAAAGAAGGTTATCGTGTCGGTCTTTACACTTCTCCCCACCTCGTTCGATTCACCGAGCGGATGAAGTTGAACGGAAAAGAGATCGAGAAAGAGGAGATGGTCAATCTCACGGAGTGGATGCGGGAGAGGATTGAAACGGCAGGGGTTGCCCCTCCCTTCACCTTCTTCGATTTCACCACGGCCATGGCTTTTCTCTATTTCAAACAGAAGATGGTGGATCTGGCTATTCTGGAGGTGGGTCTGGGAGGAAGGCTCGATTCGACCAATGTGATCGATCCACTTCTGGCCATCATCACGAATATTGGGAAAGACCATGAAGATGTTCTTGGTAAGGGCATCTTAAGAATTGCGAGAGAAAAGGCAGGAATCATCAAAGAGGGCCGGCCTCTCATCACAGCGGCAACACAGCCCCGAGTGCTCCGCCTCTTTTCAATGACCTGCAAGGAGAAACACTCTCCCTTTTTTTGGGTTGGGAAGGAATTCCAATATGTCTCGGAAGGGGAGGGGAATTTCAGCTATGAAGGCCTTCATCGAAAACTGTGGAGCCTTTCGCTGAACCTCCATGGTCCCCATCAAATCATCAATGCCACCACCGCCCTCGGAGCGATGGAAATCCTGGATGATCTGGGATACCGTGTTTCAAACGATGCCATGACCGAAGGGTTAAAAGAGGTGGACTGGCCCGGACGATTGGAAATGATCTGCTCCTCACCGAAGGTCCTGCTCGATGGCGCCCATAATCCTGACGGGGCACTCTCTTTGAAAGAATCTCTGGAGAAAGATTTCCAGTATCACCATCTCATCCTTCTGATCGGAATCATGAAAGACAAGGATATCGAGTCTATTCTCCAGTCCCTGTCTCCTCTTGCAGACCGCATCATTCTCACCCGACCCACAACGGACCGCGCTGCCTCCCCTGCTTTGCTCAGGAAAGCCTTGGGGCGGAATGGAAAGAAGGCAGAGGTCGTCGAAGATTTCAGGAAGGCGATTGACCGAGGTCTTGCTCTCACAGGCGAAGAAGATTTATTCTGTATTACTGGATCGCTCTATACGGTTGGGGAAGCCAGATCCTACTTCCTCCCAAGGGGAGGGTTATGAGATATCGCTGGTTTGTTCTGAGCTCCTTATCCGTTCTACTCACTGTTTTTTGTCCCCCTTTCTCCGAGGGAAAGATCACCGATGTGAAGGTGGAGAAAGGGGAGGGACCCGTAGATATTGAGGCGGATGAGCTCTCCTATGAACGGGAAAGACAGGTCTACGAGGCACATGGAAGGGTGGAGGTGAGAAGAGGAGATCTCTCTCTCAAGGGTGATCATGCCCAATTGAATATGGCAACGAAAGATCTCACCGCGTGGGGAAATGTTGTGCTCAGGGAAGGGGAGGATGTTCTCGAGTGCGAACGGTTGGAAATCAACCTCGACACCAAATTAGGGAAAATCTACCAAGCCAAGCTTTTTCTCAAGGATCAAAATTTTCATATCACGAGCAAGGAGGCGGAGAAGTTGGGGGAGAACCAGTATCGAATCCGAGAAGGTTCTTTCACGACTTGCGATGCAGAGCGACCTCCGTGGAAATTTACGGTCAAAGAATTGGAGGTCACTGTCGAGGGATACGGTATTGCAAAGGGGCCGACCTTTTATCTCGAAGGCATTCCATCTCTCTATCTTCCATGGGGACTCTTCCCTGTGAGAAAGGAGAGGCAGACAGGACTTCTCCTTCCCCGACTGGGATATTCGAGAAAGTATGGTCCCGAAATGAAGAATGCCTTCTTCTGGGCCATGACGAAAGATATGGATTCCACCCTTTATTTTGATTATTTGGGAAAGAGGGGTTTTAAGGAAGGATTGGAATACCGCTATGCCTTTACTCCGGAGACCCATGGACAGGCTAGTTTCCATTTTATTGACGATCATCATTTCAATAAGAATCGTTACGCCTTCTTCGCCCAGCATCAACAGAAATTTCCCTACAACTTCTATTTGAAGGGGAATATCAATCACGTCAGCGATAACCGCTACCACCGTGATTTTGATGAAGACCTTCCGGGAGAGGCGAAGATCGATTCAAGAAGCAGGGCGCAATTGAGATCCACTGTCTTCGGAGGGAAAAACTGGGATCGGTTCAGTTTCCTGACCGAAGCCTCTGTTTTTCAGGATCTGACCAAAAAGAGTAATGATGAAGTTATTCAGAAACTTCCGCAAGTTAGTTTTCAGGCCCATCCACAGGCGCTATTCAACACGCCCCTCTTCTTCGATGGAGGAGCTTCTTACACCAATTTCTGGCGGGAGAAGGGTGTGGAGGGCTACCGGGGAGACCTCTTTCCAAGACTCTTTTATCCGGTTAGGCTTTTCAATGTTCTAAAGGTGGAATCGAGTGTAGGGCCAAGAGAAACTCTGTACAAGTCATTTGATGATCCTATCCAGCAATATAAAGGATGGGAATCAAGAGAGACCGTGGTTGCAAGCACGGAGGTCTCAACAGAATTTTACAAGATCTACGAGGCAGGAACGGTTTCAAAAATTTCGAGGCTTTATAAAGTAGCAAAATGGATGCACACCATTGAGCCCATGATTAGCTATCAATACGCTCCCAGGGTTAACCAGAAAGACCTACCGACGTTCGATGATCTGGATCGAATACCCTATTCGAATCAGATCACCTATGGCTTCACACAGCGACTGATCGGAAAGCCTGAGAAAGAAGGAGTGAGCTCCGGACCCTCGGAATACGGAAAGCTTAAAATATTCCAGTCCTATAGCCTCGGAGATCCTTTTACGCGGGATTCAAAGGGCAAAGGAAGAAACTTTTCCAATATTCAGGGAGAACTCTGGTGGAATTTCAGTCCCTATCTCTCTGCAAAACTGGATGGAGAATTCAGCCCCTATCACGGAAACCTAGAAGTTGGGAACGCCTCCATCAACATCAAGGATAAACGGGATGATGCAATTTTCGCTCAATACCGCTATGCCCAGCGCAATATCAAAGAGGTCAATGCGGGCGCCAGGATCAAAACGATTCCTCCACTGTACGTTTATGGCTCTGTTCGTTATAATCTTTTAGATCATTGGAAGGTGGAGAATATCTATGGGGCGGAGTATCAAGCGCAGTGCTGGAGATTGGGAGTGACGGTCGAGGATAAGGGGCGGTCTCCTGACAGAACTCAGGAGAAGGAACTGAAATTCCATGTCTATGTGAATCTGTTAGGCTTAGGTTCTTTAGGGAAGAGATCTTATTTTATGGGGCTATAAGGCCTGATACGAGGAGGAAAATATGAAGGGAGTGATCCTGGCAGGTGGATTGGGAACGAGGCTCTACCCATTGACCAAGGTGACCAATAAGCACCTGCTTCCAGTCTATGACAAGCCGATGATCTATTATCCCATTCAGACACTGATCAATGCAGGGATTGATGATATGCTGATCGTCACCGGTGGGAATAATGCCGGCGATTTTCTGAAACTTCTGGGAAACGGAAAAGAGTTCGGGCTTAAGCATATTAACTATACCTATCAGGCGGGAGAAGGGGGGATTGCCGAAGCCCTTGGTCTTGCGGAATTTTTTGCAGCCGGAGAAGGAATTTGTGTGGTATTGGGTGATAATATCATTGAGAAGAATATTAGAAGGGCAGCAGAGGCTTTCCAAAAGCAGAAGGGAGGGGCAAAGATCCTCCTGAAGGAGGTCCCTGACCCGCAACGATTCGGCGTTGCAGAGATGAAAGGAGACCGGATTGTCGGAATCGAAGAGAAGCCCAAAAAGCCAAAATCAAAGTATGCCGTGATCGGAATCTATTTTTATGATCCCACTGTCTTTGATTTCATTAAGACTCTGAAACCTTCTGAGCGGGGAGAACTGGAGATCACCGATGTGAATAATCGATATATTGAAAAAGGGACAATGACCTATGATATTCTGGAAGGGTGGTGGACCGATGCGGGGACCTTTGAATCACTGCTTCGGGCCAATCAGCTGGTTGCCCAGACAGGAGCTAATAAGGTTTGAGAAGGGAAAGTCAAACCTCAACAATAGGTTTGAGGCTAAAGGTTAGAGGAAAAATGATTTGCCTAAAACCTACAACCTCTAACCTTAAACCTGATCTGAATAGGGGGCCGATATGATACAAGGAGTGAAAACCAAGGTCTTGAAGGTGATTCCGGATGAACGGGGGAGAGTGATGGAAATCCTCCGGGCGGAGGACGATCTCTTCTTGAAGTTCGGGCAGGTCTATATCACCACCACCTATCCACAGGTGGTGAAGGCGTGGCACTACCATAAAGTCCAGACCGATAACATCGTCACGGTCCAGGGGATGATCAAACTGGTCCTTTATGATCCAAGAGAGAAATCCCCTACCCATGGCGAGATCAATGAGTTTTTTATTGGGGTTCATAATCCGATGCTGGTCCAAGTGCCTAACATGATCTATCATGGGTGGAAATGTGTCAGCGAGGAGGAAG
>VGSD01000286.1 GCA_016875155.1 Deltaproteobacteria bacterium
TCCTGCCAGTTCTGCCTGTCTCAGACCTGTCTCATCGAGAGGGACATCCGTCCTTCCCCGGAAAATCTCTTCCTTATTCCACGCCGTCTGCCCGTGCCGCACCAGATAGATCGAGGTCATGATCATTCCTTTTTTAAATTCTTACACCAAAAAGTTGTCATGCCGAACTTGGTTCGGCATCTCGTTTTATTCAAAGGAGAGAGATCCTGAAACAAGTTCAGGATGACAGGCCTAGGAAATTTCAAATATTTTTGGTTAGAATTTAGTCCATCACCCTTAGCACTCCCGATCCTTGAATCTTACCCTGCTTTAAAAGAAGAAGAGCCTGGTTTGCTTCCGCTAATTCAAATTCTTGAACCTCGGGGATAATGGGAATTTTAGCCGCCAGTGAAAGGAAATCTTCGGCGTCTTTCTTGGTGATGTTGGCCACGCTTTTGATTTCCTTTTCATCCCAAAGATGCCGAGAATAGTCCAGCGGCGGAATAGGATTCCTCTTTCGAATCACTGCCACCACCAATCTCCCACCCTTTTCTAATAACTGTAATGCACGAGGCAGTGTCTCCCCAACCGGAGTAAAATCAATGGCACAATGGAGTTTTTGGGAAGGTTGGTCATCGGGTCCCCCCACCCATGAAGCCCCTAATCGCCTTGCCAAATTTTGATGCTCCTCGCCCCTTGTAAAAACAAAAACCTCATATCCCCAATATTTTGCCATCTGAATGACAATGTGAGCAGAGGCTCCGAATCCGAAAAGTCCCAGGGTCTGGCCCTTTTTAATACCTGAGAGCATCAAATCCCGGTATCCGATGGCGCCGGCACAGAGAAGCGGAGCGGCTTGAGAGTCAGAAAACCTTTCTGGAATCGGATACGCATACTTCTCACGAACAACCATATATTGAGCATAACCTCCATGGGCATCACATCCCGTCCCTTTAAAATCTGGGCATAGATTCTCATTGCCTCCCATACAGAAATCACACTTGCCACAGGCCGAATGGATCCATGCAATTCCAACCCGATCTCCCAATTTGAACTGTTTTACTCCCGAACCCAAACCGGCCACCCTTCCAATAACCTGATGGCCTAAGACCATAGGAAGTTTTGGCTGAAGCCTCCCTTCGATCTCATCCAGTTCTGTATGGCAAAGACCGCAGACAGAGACTTTGACTAAAATTTCTTCGTTACCGGGAACCGGAACAGGTAGGTCTTCCATCTTCAAAGGTTCTTTTTCGATGGACGCTGTTTCTCTTAGGACCATGGCCTTCATTTCATCACTTTCCCTGATGATCAATCCTATATCACCCAAAACATCTTTTCAATCACTCCGAGTCTTTAGAATTGGCCTGTCAAAACCATTTTGAAAATAATTGTCTAAGACTCTCTTCGAACTCTTCTCCTTCTGGAAAGAGGGCCTCCCTTGAACATCTTTCCTCAGGCTGAAGAAAGACCTTTCTTCAAAAAGCATCACAAGGAGATCCGCCCATGCAGTCATACGATCCTGAGCCCTAACCACTGCTTTATCTTTAATCTTCTGAAATAACTTTCTCCAGGTTATCCCTTCTTCCAAGGTTCCCTGATCCATCTTTCCTTTAATGAAATTGATAACCCGTGTCAATCGCAGAAGAGTGGCGAGATCGTGGCGGTCAAATTCTTTCGTTTCGATCGGAAGCGCACTGGATCGCCATTGAGAAAGGTGGTATGGCAAGATACCATCCTTTTTGCATCTCTCAAAGAGGGGCGTTCCTGGAGTCGGGTAATAGATGCTCGGACCGATGAGGACTCTCTCCCCCATTAAATAAACCAGGGTATCGATCATCTCCTCAATGGTTTGACCGGGTATCCCTAAGATGGCATAGGCAATCACATTGAGTCTAACCTTTTCTGCCTCCTTCAAGATACTGCCAAATTCAATGACGGGCTGAGGTCTCTTCATCCTCTCTTTTGTCGAAACCACTGTGCTTAAATAGGAGAGATTGAGTGTATGGAAACCAGCTTTTTTCATTAGATGAATGAGTTCTCCATCCAGAGAGGCAAACGAAGTACCATTCATGGCAGAAAGTTCAAGTCTGCTTTCCCCGAATGTTTTGATGATTAAGGCCATCAATCTTTTTGCGCGGGTGAGATCAAAAGTAAAATTATCATCTTCAATATCGAATGTCTCTATTCCGTATCTTTCTCGACATTCCACCATCTCTTGTAGGATATTCTCCGGGCTTCGCATTCTGAAGGAAGAACCCATGACGAGGTGTGCTGAACAGTAGGTGCACCCATGCGGACAACCCCTGCTCGTAATGATCATCGTTGATCTCTCTTGATTGATTCGATATCGATCCAAGTCCAATTGGTCCCTTGCGGGAGGCGGGATGGAGTCGAGATCAAGGATAAAGCTTCGGGGGGGATTAATATGGATCTCCCCATTTCGTTTATATCCAATTCCATCCATCAGATCGATCTCATTCTTTTTCCCTTTCTTTAAACAACCCATAAGAGATAACAGGCGATACTCCCCTTCTCCCAGAATCACATAATCCACAAATGGACTCTTCAACACCCCTTCAGGATCACAACTTACATGAGAGCCTCCCATCACAACGATCTTCTTGGAATTCCATTCCTTAATGAGTTGAGCGACCTTAAGTGCCTCTCCATGATAGGGGGTAAAGGAGGATGAAATTCCGAAAATATCTGCTTTCGACTTCTCGATCTCCTTTCTGATCTCCTCCCACCCCATCCCGAAATGGTAAAAACCCGTATAGAGTTTGAAAGGGCTTCGATCCTGGAAGGGATAAACCTCCTTGAGGTAAGAAAGTTCAGGAGGCGTGGGTATGGATTTCCTTTTCTCGGTCTGGCAGTCAAGGATCTCGACCTCATAGCCTTCTTTTATTAATGAAGCTGCCAGATAGGCCAGCCCGATTGGCTGTGTCCGAATGGGCGTCTGATAAAAGTCCTGGATGGGCGGCTGAATAAGGAGGATTTTCATTTTAAAATTTTGTGAAATCAAGTATAATGAATTATAAACAGCCTGTCCATTTATAAGAATAACAGACTCCTCCTCTATTTTAATTGACTTATCTATCTAAAATGAATAAAATTTTTTATAATTTATTTCGGAGGCGATGATGGTAAGGCCCAAGAGATACATCGTTTGGTCTACGGATAAAGAGATCGATCTTAATGACCCCTGGCAGAAGAAGTGGTACATTGGAGAAGTACTTTCCAATGGCAGGGCAGAGGACATTGCTGAGTTAGATTGGAATGAAGTGAAGAGACTACTCCCTGAGCTTAACTTGCCACAAAGAGTCCGAAAACTCTGGGAGGGTTATTTTAAATATGCTGAAAGGTAAAGGAACCCTCGCACCCATTCAGAAAAATCTTTTGGCTGATTTTGGAAAAATCCGGGATGCATCTTTTTTCTATTTAACTGGAGGCACCGCCCTTGCCGAGTTTTACCTGGGACATCGTCGATCCTACGACCTGGATTTTTTTACTGCCGAAAAAGAACTGATTATTCCATTTACAAAAGATATTGAAGAAAGGTTCCTCCAGCAGCAATTTACCCTTAGCGTTATTCGCAGATTTGAATCTTTTGTTGAATTGGAGGTCAGTAAAAAAGGGGAAAGTGTACAGCTTCATTTTGCATACGACTCACCCTTTCGCTTTGAGGAGCCACACCCTTCTGAATTTGGAGTTAGAATAAATGATTATCAAGACCTTATAATAGATAAGCTGCTTGCATTCTTTGGGAGAGCGGAACCAAGGGATGCAGTGGATCTTTTTTTTATATTAAAGAATGAAAATTTATTGAGATTGTTAGAATTGGCGCCACAAAAAGATCCTGGATTTGATCTTTATTGGTTAGTCATCGCATTTGAAAAAGTGAGAGAATTTCCTGATGGGATTGACCAATGGCCTGTCGATATGCTTGTTGACGTGGATGCGAGAGAGTTGAAGACCAAATTTTTAGGTCTCGCTCATGAGATTATGGATAAAATAAAGAAAGCGAGATAAAATATCAGCGGATTTAGATGTGAGCTTTACCCACTGTAACAGTTTTACCCTGAAGGAACATTTCCATCCCAATACCTTATACCTTTTTATCCTCGATGCCCACTTTAAGGAATACAGCCAATTTACAAATCAGTCCGTAATTGCCCAGACATCAGCCCTCTAATCCCTCCTTCCCTCCCCTGCCTACCGGCAGGCTTTGCAAAAGGGAGGAACTTCCCCTCTTTGCCAGGGGGCAGGGGAGATTTTCCAAAATATGTCTTTTCAATAATGGACTCATTAGTAATGTGAAACATTAAACCTGTGGTATTTATTAAATATCTTAGAAGTGACCTCCCAAATTTCTTCCTGAAAGAAATGGTTGGCAGGATCTAAAAGCAGATGCAGACTTCATGCAGAAAGAAATAGGAACTGTAGACCCTGTAATAGACTCCGTAGTAAGACCCTGTAGGGTGGATCGAGCGAAGCGGATCCACCATCCCCATAAGGCATGAGTGAATATCGCCGTCTTTATCAACCCGGAGGTTGCTATTTCTTTACAATCGTGACCCACCAACGAGCTAACATTCTTTTTCTACCAGATAAC
>VGSD01000287.1 GCA_016875155.1 Deltaproteobacteria bacterium
TTTGACATCTTTTTAAAAATCCTCTATATACCTTGCTATCCGAAAGCACAAAGGGGGCATTCAAAGTGAGAAGCCTAAAAGTGGTCTTTCAACCCTCCGGGAAGCGGGGAGAGATTCAAGAGGGGAAAACCGTTCTTGAAGCCTCCCAAGAGTTAGGGGTGGGAATCGAATCGCTCTGCGGAGGAGAAAAAACCTGCGGGAAATGCAAGGTCAAAATGCTGGAGGAGGAACTCTCTCCCTTCACAAACGAAGAGGCCAAATGGATCACCGAGTCCGAAAGGTCGGAGGGATATCGGCTGTCCTGCGCCGCCAGGATCAAAGGAAATGCTTTCATCCTCATCCCCGAAGAAAGTTCAATTCAAAAGCAGATCGTAAGAAAAGAGATTGCCCAACGGTCCATTAAACTGAATCCGGCCATCCTCCCATATTATGTAGAACTTCATCCTCCTTCGTTCCATGATCTTTTAAGCGATTTCGAACGTCTCAAGAAAACCCTTTCTGAGCAATATCATCTCCCTTCCCTCGAAATCGACACCCCTGCCCTTCTGAAACTTCCCTGTGTCCTCCGTGAAGGGAATTGGAAAATCACGGCGATCGTATGGATGGATCGAAACATTCTTGATGTCAGACCGGGTAGGGTCACTGAACTCTTTGGTTTTGCAGTGGATATCGGGACGACCACGATGGCAGGATACCTCTGCAATTTGCACACTGGAGAAGTTGTCGTTACAGAATCGATCATGAACCCTCAGGTTGTGTATGGTGAAGATGTCATGTCCCGGATCAGTTACACCATGACCCACTCTGAGGGTCTCGAACGGTTACATCGATCGATGATCAATGGACTGAACCAATTAATCGAAGCCATCACCCGGAAGACATATCTCTCTGCACATGATATTCTTGAATTGACCATCGTGGGAAATACCGTGATGCACCACCTTCTTGTCGGCATCGATCCCCGGTATCTGGGGGTATCACCCTTTCCTCCGGTTCTGAGCCGATCCATGGACCTCAAGGCCAGGGATCTCGGACTGAAAGCTCACCCTTCCGCAAATGTCCATATTCTTCCCATCGAAGCAGGATTTGTGGGAGCGGACAACGTGGGAGTGCTCATTTCCCAGGAGCCTTACAATCAGGACGCAATGGTTCTCATCATCGACGTTGGGACGAACGGCGAACTGGTGATGGGCAATAGAAAAAAACTGGTTTCTTCCTCCTGCGCCACAGGTCCTGCCCTTGAAGGAGCCCATATCAAATTCGGGATGAGGGCTGCTCCCGGTGCCATCGAGAGAATTCAGATTGACCCTGAAACTTATGAGGTCGGGTTTAAAGTTATCGGAAACGACAAATGGAATTTGGAATGTCCGAATCCAAAGGCCATGGGAATCTGCGGATCAGGTATGATTGACGGGATTGCCGAATTATACCGAGCGGGTCTCATCGATAAAGGAGGCCGCCAAATTTTATCAGGAGGTGATGGGCCTTTCCGGCGTCGAGGTGGTCACATCTAAGAAGACAAAAGTGGGATTCTTCAAGATCGGGGGATCAAATATCAAACTGGTCCAGCCTGCCGAACCGGACTCTCTGCTGGTAAAATTTCTGGAGACCCAAGGACAGGGAATCCATCACATCTGCTTTGCGGCGTTCTGATCGAACTCTGCGAACTTCCCAAAGGACACTAAATCACCAGGGCTTTCTTTGCGGTTTCAGCAAATGCCCATCAAATCTTGGTTTTCTGCACACGCACCCGCACGAGAGATGAGAAGAGAATAAGACTTGGGATCTCTAATACTGGCTCTATTAACTGGCTCAGGGCAATGATAGGATGATCGGGAAATAAGACTACTGCCAGCGGCAATGCAAGCGGCGAGTTACGAGCGGTGGTGGTACAGGCCAAGGCGATAAACCTCTCCCGTGGAAAATGGAGCAGGCGAGAAACGATCCGGGAGAGGGAAATTGAAATTATGTAGAAGCTCAGCATCGGTGGCGCCATCCTCAAAAAGAGTGTCGGGTTCTTTAGAAAGATCTCACCATGGCTGGTGAACATCGCCATCACTGTTAGACCTAGCGCGGCAAATCCCAACCGGGAAAACCGCTCGGACGCGGCCACTTGCGGACGGTACCAGCGCAGCAGTTGCGCCCCCGTCAACGGAATCACCACGTAGAGGGCAAATGCCCTCGCCAATGTGCTCAACTCCACCGGAACCAGCTTTTGGGTCAAGAGAAAGAGGTAGACTGGAAGCAAGACCAATTGGAGAATCAAATTCCAAGGTAACAGTGCCAAATTCCGATGGAGATCGCCTCCGGCCAAATCGGTGAAGATCAAGTACCAGTCGGTGCAGGGGGTGACTAAGGCCAGCATAAGGCCCACCCACAACGACGGATAATCCCGCAAGAACAGCCAGCCCAGGAAAAAAGCCACAAAAGGTGTGCTCACAAAGTTCAAGCCCATTGCCGTCAAAAGATATTGCCGGTCTCGGACAGCTTCTCTCAGTCGTGTCAAAGACACGCGGGTAAAAATGGAAAACAACACAAGCATCAAAAAAGGTGTAATGAGCTGACCAGCTATACTCCGTGCTCCATTCGACCATACCGACAGGGCCAAACCGACTGCGGCCGCTAACAGCAAAACCGCTGGACAAGACATGTCTCGTATGAGCCTGAGAGGTTTTACCCTATTATTCAGGTGTGCCATGAATCCCCTCCGGGGGTTGAGCTTTATTTTCAGCCTGAAGTGTAACCAAGAAGTATGAATAGCATCCAAACAGAGATGCGGGGTTTACTGAATTCTGACATCGAACATTTGCAATTTTTATAAAAATTATTTACATAAATAACACAATCAAGCAATCTTTTGGTAGTGGATTCCAAATTCTTCCAAAAGAGGTTCATAATAAAAAAAGCAGTTTGGATATAGAGCCAGTGGCAACCATAAAATAACTATAGACACCCTGCCCATATTTATTATGGCGTGTAACTATGTATATCTTCCTTAAGATCATCAAAGAGAAGGTTAAAACTCTTGCCCCAGGAGAAGAACCTGTTCATTCAATTGCTTCTGTCTCCAAAATGCTTAGAATTCATCCAAGAACCTTAATGAAATATGAGAAGCTTGGTTTGATTAAACCTTTTCGAAACCCTAAGAATAATAGACGGTACTATTCAAATAATGATATAAAGTGGATTACCTGTATCGCCAGGCTGGTTCATGAAGATGGATTCAGCCTGAAGAGTTTAAGTTATGTCCTCTCCCTGGCTCCTTGCTGGATGATTAAGGAATGCCCTGAGGAGGTGAGAAAGGAATGTCAAGCCCATTATAACCACTCTAAGCCATGCTGGGAAACAATAAATGCCATCTGTAGACCATGTATTAATCGAATTGCCTGCACGGAATGTGTCTTTTATCAAGCCTCCAAACAGAGAAAAGATATTATGTTGTCCAGCATCGAAACCATCCTAAGCAAATAGTCTCAAAAAGATTTCAAATTTGCTAAAGTTATTTTTGATGATCTCGTAAAAAGCCAAAAAAAGATAACGGTTGTCATTCCGGCGAAAGCCGGAATCCAGTCTTTTCAATTGATTAAGAATTCTCTGGACACCGGTTTTCACCGGTGTGACGACTTTTTACGAGTTTATCATTTTTGAAATATTGTGAAAATTTTCTTCTTGACAAATTGATACAAAATTATATAAACTTGTGTCAATTCTACCCCCCCTAAAATCCTTAAAATTAAATATTTTAATAATATCAGTAGGATAGGGTTTTTATTAAAACAATTTTCCCGATCCGATTCTACACCGTTCTATTGAAATGGGAAAATTACTCAACATTAGACCTGTCTGAGGATAGTGATGTTTATCATTTGTGAAAGGAGGATAAATCATGTTTCGTTTTGCAAGAGAGCAAATGGTATGTGAAATTAGCGGAGTTAAATTTGGTGGACAGATAGGAGAATACCCCACTGTCTGTTGTTTTTCTATATTTCAGGAAAGCGATAAGCTCTTTGATAAAGGCAGTCGAAGAAGAGGGTTTAATGAACAAAGGGCAGAAGAACTATTAAAGGCCTGTGATCGTTTGTGGGAAGAAACTGGGGCTATCCCAATGGCGGATATTGTAGCCAGTCCGGGAGAAAAATTTAACACCTATATTGATTTTGTAACTTCACACAGCAAAATGGCTTTCTGTATAGATGCTATCGGTATGGAAACGAAATTGCAGGGAGCGTCCTATTGTGCAGAAAAGGGGCTGCTCGACCGCATGTTCTATAATAGTCTAACCGTTTTTGAGGAAAATATTGAAACCGAGATCAAAGAGATTATGAATATCGGAGTGAAACATGTCGTTCTGGTGGCCTTTGACGTAAACGATCAAATGCCCTCAGGTAGAATTAAAGGGGCTGAAAAACTGATCGATGCCATAGAAAAGGTCGGAGCAAAATTTGAAAGCATTATCGTTGACACATCAGTGCTAAATGGGCCTGCAACCGCCCTCTGCGGGATTGCTAACCGGAAGATCAAAGAAAGGTGGGGTTTCGCCACGGCTGGAGCCCCAAGTAACGGCTCATATATGGAATTTAAGCGTTTCC
>VGSD01000288.1 GCA_016875155.1 Deltaproteobacteria bacterium
CGTCCGTTTCCTCAATACAATGAGGGACAATTTTTCTCAGGATTCGGTTTTCAGTGATGCACTCTCGTGCGGCTTCTGGGTCAGAGACCACATATCTTGCGCCGCTGTGAAAGAGCCCATGATTTCTACCAGAAGCTCCTGAGAGGAAATCTCCCTTTTCAATTAAGAGAGAAGGGATTCCCCTCAAAGAGAGATCCCTCGCAATCCCAACCCCAGTGGCCCCGCCGCCAATAATCAACACTTCTGTCTTGAGGTTCATTTAGTATTTTCCGGGCTCTGTCACCCCTTCCCCTGCCTGCCGGCTTACCCTCCCCCCTGAGGGGGAGGGTGGGGGGAAGACGATGATTTTTTAAACGAGATTCGCCTTCTTTGTCAAGGAAAACAAAGGGGATTTCTAAAGAAACAAGAAATCACCTTCAGATTCTGTCAATAGGGGTTGACTTTTTTAAATGGATGAATAGAATGAATGAAAACCACTATGACCGAGACCCCTAAAAGCCGACATCCTTTCCTCGATTTTATCCAGGCGGCATTTATCCTTACAGATGTCCATGGAAAAATCCTCTATTGCAACCGCTATACAGAAAATCTATTCGGTTATACGAGAGAGGAGATAGAGGGACAGAGGATCCGTACCTTTTTCTTCACTGAAGACCTGAAATATTTCCTGCCCAATATCGTTTATCTGGCGATTTACAGGGCGGGTTTTGAAGGGGATGGACTCTTACGACAGAAAAATGGTAAGGGGATTTTCATTCATCTCTCTGCCTCTTCTTTTAAAGAGGGAGGGGAGACGTTTTTAGCCTTCTCCTTCCAGGAGATTCAGCGATTGAAGAGACTGGAGAGAGAGAAACTGGAGTTGAGACACAGGGCAAGCCTTGGCATGATGGTGGAAGAGGTGGCCCATCAGATACGAAACCCGATTGCCTCCATCGGAGGCTACGCCAGGCGTATGATGAAGGCATCCGTTTCGTCACAAAAGACGGAGATTTATGTCGACCGGATTCTACATGAAACAAGGCGGCTGGAGGAGAAGATCCAGCGGATGGAAGAGTTGGTTAAAATACCCAGGCCGATATTCCAGAAAGAGAAGGTCCTTGAGGTCGTAGAAAAAACGCTTCAGAGTGTTTCACAGGAGGAGAAAACAAAGGGGGTCTCTTTAAATTTAGAAGAAGGGTCTTTAGAAGAGGAGGAATGTTTCTATATTGATAAAGATCTGATCACACGCGCTCTATCTCATCTTTTAGAGAATAGCATCGAATCGGTGAAACAGGGCAGGAGGAAGAGAGATCGGATGAGAATCGGGATCGGTCTCGCCTGTGATGCAGAAAGCATTGAGATATCTATTTCTGATAGAGGAGAGGGAATCTCCAAAAAGAATCTCAGCCGTATTTGCGAACCTTTCTTTTCCACGAGACCTGAACGGGCAGGACTGGGGCTCACTTTTGTCAAGAGGGTGGTCGAAGACCACGGAGGAAAAATCCGAATTGATAGCCGACTCCGAGTGGGAACCACGGTGACGCTGATCTTTCCAAAGGACCGCAGACGGCCCATTCGCAGGGAATGGGTCTCACCGGAAGCCGAACACTCTTTTTCTTCCCTATAAAAAACAAACCAAACAGTGCTTTATCATCGGTGAGGGCGTCTCATGGACGAAAAGATCAAAGCGACCTTTCTAAATCAGGTTAAGAAGGAGCCCTTTGCAAAAAAATTCGGACTGAAGTTGATGGATATGAGTGACGGATATTCCAGAGTGGAGATGAAATTCACTCCGGATATGGAAAATCTTTTTGGAATGGCCCATGGGGGGGCGCTCTTCGCCCTGATCGATGAGGCCTTTGAGACCGCTTCCAATTCTCATGGAACCCTGGCCGTGGCCCTGAATATGAATATCACCTATCTTTCTCCTCCATCACCGGGGTGCCGATTGATCGCTGAGGCTAGAGAAGTCCACCAAACCCAGAAAACATCACTCTGTGAGATCAAGGTTTATGACGAGCAGAATCGTCCGATCGCTTCCTGCCAGGCCCTTGCCTACAAGAAGGGAATTCCCCATCCCTTTCTCCAGAAAGAGAAAAAATAGTCTCCTCTTCTCGGGTTGACATCCCTAATATACAGGTTACAATTGGTTCAACGATTAAGGGTCATTGTGCATTTATTTTAAGAAGGTTTTTAATGGAGCAGGAACTGTTGGAAGTAAAGGTGATGGGGATTGTGGTGGATGCCAAGGCATCAAACCCTGTTGTCGTTTTAGTAGATTTAAACGGTCAAAAAGCTCTGCCCATTTGGATCGGCGTCTTCGAGGCAGAGGCGATTTCAAGAGGCCTTGAAGATGTAGTCACCCTTCGTCCCATGACGCATGACCTTCTCAAACAAATTCTCGATACTCTGCATACCTCCCTCACGCGAGTAGTGATCAACGATATCAAGGAGAACACCTTCTACGCGAAGCTTCATTTCAATATCGAAGGAAAAGAACTCATCGTGGATAGCAGGCCGAGCGATGCAATTGCGCTGGCGGTCAGGGTGAAGGCCCCCATTTTTATTGCTCGGTCGGTTGTCGAAGCGACCAAAAGCCTTGGCCTCTTAGCCACACGATTCCTGGAAGAACAGGATGAATTGAAAACGATCATCGAGAACATGAATCCCGAAGATTTCGGCGATTATAAGATGTAGATTCCTTCCT
The DNA here is from genome assembly GCA_016875155.1 of Deltaproteobacteria bacterium. The sequence continues at coordinate 2,687 of VGSD01000288.1, forward strand.
TTTTCACTTTCTTTTATCCCTATCCCTGTATAAATAATAGCCCAATTTTTGACAGAATGTCGCTTTATTTCGAATTTTCCCAAGTTTACCGCTACCTATAAAGAGATGTTTAATTTTTAAATATCAAATAGTTACGGATTAAGCATTAGCTCTTAATTCTATTGGCATATATTTTGCTTTTTTAAGAGAAATCCAGAAAAATGGAGGCAATTCAATGAACGTATTAGAAAAAGATCAGGTATTAACGACAGAGGATGCTATCGAATATCTGAAGATCTCCAAACCGACCTTTCTCAAATATGTCCATCTCGGAAGGATCAGGGCAACCAAGGCAGGAAAAGGGTGGCGGGTTCTTCTGTCAGAGTTGAATCGGTTCTTAAAGGGAGAGGGGAACTGATGATGAGAGGTATTGGAAGAAGCCTCACTTTCAAATGGGTACTCTTCTCCATTTTGCTGGCCACCGCCCCGCTGACGATTGCGGGGGTCAATCTTTTCCATGTCTATCAGAAGGATTTGAAAGAATCCGTAATCCAGATAGAGAAAGAAAAAGCCGCCAGAGTGGTGGAGATAACAAGGGGCTTCTTAGAAAGAGCAACAAGCAATCTTCTCTTCATTGCGACGGATGTAGTTATTGTCAAGGGCAATCCAATCCATGCAAAGGACCATTTAAAGAACTTCCTTTCTCAGAACCAATATCTTTTTGAGGTAGTTTTACTAAATGAGAAAGGATTGGAAACGGTTAGGGTTTCAAAATTCAAAACAGAAAAGGACTCCAATCAGAAAGACCAGTCGAAGAGCAAGATGTTTAAGGCTGCTTCAAAAGGGGAGAATTTTTATGGTGATTTTTATTACACCTCTGATGGAAGGCTTGCCATAACCATTGCCGTCCCCACGGAAACATACAAAGGAATTCCAGTGGGTGTTCTGAAGGCGAGGCTCGATGTTCGCCTCTTACAGGAATCCATTTCAGAGATTAAGATCGGGAAGGAAGGTTTGGCCTATGTGATGGATCGAGAGGGATTTCTCGTCGTCCATCCTAAAGAAGTGAACATTCAGTTTGGGTCTTTTGTAGACCGGGCCATTGCAGGAGAGGAAGGAAGTTTAGAGTTTGAGAGCCTCCGGGGGAAGAAATATCTGGTGGTCTATCAACCAATCCCTGAGTTGAAGTGGGGGGTCATCGTCCAGATGCCTGTAGAGGAAGCCTATGCACCTCTGAAGGAAATCACTCAAACGGCGATTAAGTGGGTTATCTTCGCTTTCATCTTGGCTCTTAGTTTAAGTTTTTTTCTCACAAGACGACTGACATCACCGATCAAGCAGTTATCGAACGAGATGGCGAAGGTATCAAAGGGCGATCTGGATGTTTACATCACACCCACCACTCAAGACGAGGTGGGAGGGCTGACGGACTCATTCAACCAGATGGTCCAGGATTTAAAGCAATCTCAGCAGGCGATTCTGGAAGCCGAGGGGAAATATCGAAGGATTTTTGAAAACTCAAAAGACATGGTCTATATCACTTCTCTGGAGGGGAAATTAGTGGATGTCAATCAGGCAGGGTTAGAGATGCTTGGTTATGAAAATCAAGAAGAGCTGTTTAAAATTGGAGTTAGAGATATTTACGTGAATTCTGAGGACCGAGAGAAATTCATGTATCAGATTGCCAAGCAAGGGTTTGCCAAAGATTTTGAGGCCAAATTGAAAAGAAAAGTTGGACTTCCGATCGATGTCCTGATCACTGCCAGTGTTAAAAAAGGTCCCTCAGGAGAGATTATTGGCTATGAGGGTATTATCAAAGATATCTCGGACCGAAAGAGGATGGAAGAAGAACTTTATCAGAGAACGAAGGAACTCGGAACCCTTTATGAGCTGAGCGTGTTG
>VGSD01000289.1 GCA_016875155.1 Deltaproteobacteria bacterium
AAAAGGCAATTATGAGATGCTCTTCTTCGGAACCGGTGACCGGGAAGCCCCAAAAAACACGACCGTTGTGAATAGGATCTATGCGATCAAGGATAAAAACCCTTCGAGCGTTTTAACGGAAACCGATCTGGTTGATGTGACAGATGACCTCCTGCAGGATCCGGGTGCGACTTCAACCCAGAAGACAACCGTGATGAACGCATTGAGCACAAAAAATGGCTGGTATATCAAACTGGATCAGAATGCCGGAGAGAAATGCCTCTCCAACTCCGTCCTCTTCTATGGAGTGATCTATTACACCACATTCACACCAGAATTCGGTGATCCTGGAGATCCCTGCTTCCTCAGCGAAGGAAAAGGAAGGCTCTATGCACTTAACTATAAAACTGGAGAAGCAGTCTTCAATATGGATGGCATTAGCATTGATGGAGTTGCGGTGACTGGAGAAGATCGTTCCAAAATCATCGGCCCCTCGATCCCATCTGGAGTCATCATCACTTTTATTGCAAATCGGTCTGTGGCCTATGCAGGAGTGGGAGGAGGTGTCTATCAGCCACCCATGAAAAAGATTAAAAGCATCATCCCCATCAACTGGAGAATGGTCGTGAAATAAAAACCTGATAAAACCTAAAAAGCCCCCATCCCTTATAAGGAATGGGGGCTTTTTTATTATAACCTAATTGAGCGATTTTCTTAATTTTCATCGTAGCGCAACCCTTTAGGGTTGCTTCTTATGCCTGCCTACAGTAGACAAGCAAGGCTAAAGCCTTGCGCTACAAATCACATTCAAATCATTATTTCCCCTTCAATTTCAAAACGGTCTTGGCCAGGGCTTCACCATTGCGGTCCATGGCATATTCCACCGTATCCTCAGAACCAGTTGAGGTTGTTCTCAGGTCTGTTTCATAAACCACTTTTCCTGTCTCCCTGTCAACGAACTGGTAACGAGCCGCAAAAGATGACGTGCCTGTATACTCTCCCCCGGGAATAAAAGAGCGTCCGATCCGCCTTCCTACAGTCGCCTTCGAATACTCTTTGACCTCTCCTTTCAGAATGAGGGCTTTCTGCCCAGAAGGAACGTTCGTGGTCCCTTTGCCTCCCTCTTTGACGATCGTATCAAAGAGTTTATACTTCTCAGAGTATCGTTTGAGCTGATAGATCGCCTTTTCAGACATCTGCATGCCTGCCGATTCCGGAGCCGGAGAACCCGGAGGGACTTCAAGGTCTTTTACGATCAGGGCACGATAATCCCTCAAATTCGCCTCCTGAGCCCCTGCCCATTCACTGACTCCAATCACTAATCCCAGAACAAGAATAATGGTGATGATCCGGTTGTACTTCATTGTTTTCCTCCTTCTATTGATGTATTCCCCCTATCTCCCTGTCTGATGCACTCTCTTGATATATTCTACACAGAAGGTAGAAATCCGATCGACCCCCTGACTGAGAAAAGCATATCCTTCTCTCGCGCCCAATGCTCCGCCTCGGGCTCCACTGGTTGGTCGAAGATGATGTCCAAGTAAAATTTTCTTTTCATCCGCAGTACTCACATAGGTCTTGATCTCGGCCACTGCCTTACCGGCGCCCATTCCAACCCAGAATCTCGCTGCCGAAGATCCAGGATGCATCGCCAGGATATCTCCCCAGATGACCAGTGTATTCGGACCGGAGACTTTGGATTGATCATCTGTCACCTCTTTAAAAATTCCGGTTGCTGTCAGCTTCGTTCTGAGCTGAACCCGATAGGTTTCCCTGTATTCTTCCAATTTCCCGGGCCCGATGTCCGGAAGCCCTGCTGTGGCGAAACTGCCAATCACGATCGTATCATAACCCTTCAGATTCACACCCGGTCCAAGATAAGTAAATCCTGTGGCGTCTTTTTGAAAAGTGACCTGAGATTTATCAGTGATAGCGCCTTCCTGAGCACGAGTTAGGCCAGTGGTCCCGAAAATCAATAGAATCGAAACCAGTACCACCCATCGTTTTGCTCTCATGATCCCCCTCCCTCAAATATGTTCTACTTTTTTAATCATAAACCCAAAGGGGACGATTTTCAACTCTTGTCATTCCGAAAAAAATGGGATAATTTAATGAGCAGTTAAGGGTCATGAGTTTTAAATTGAAGGTTGGAGGGCCAATTCATGGAAAAAGATCTTGTGGCTGTATTGGGAGGGGGCAACGGAGGACATGCAGTAGCGGCAAACCTCGCATTGAATGGATATAAAGTCAACTTTTTTGAACTCCCTCAGTTTGCAGAGTCTTTTGAAAGGGTCTCTCGCACGAGGGAGATCCGGATCGAAGGGATATCCATTGACGGAACAGCCAAGTTGAATCTCGCCACCACGGATATTCAGCAGGCGATTAAAGATGCTGAGGTCATCTTTGTCATCACCCCTGCTTTCGGGCACAAAGCCATGGCTGAATTTTGCGCCCCCTTTGTTCAGGACGGTCAGATCATCGTCCTGATGCCTGGATCAGGAGGAAGCCTTGAATTTGTCAAAATCTTCAAGCAGAAAAAGGTGAAGCGGGAAATCGTCTTTGCCGAAAGCTGCACCCTTCCCTATGGCACCCGACTTAAAGGTCCGGGGCATGTTTCTGTGTTCATCCATGCGGTGGTCCTTCCTATGGGTGTCTTCCCTGCAAAAAAAACTAATGAGGTCATAAAAAAATTAAAGCAATACTACCCCACCATCATGCCAGCTAAGGATGCCTTGGAAGCCGCCATCAATAATCCCAATCCCATTGTCCATCCTGTCGCAACTTTATTGAGTGCTACCCGGATTGAACATTCAAAAGGCGAATTCTACCTCTATGCAGAGGGGATGACCCCTTCTGTGGCCAGGTCATTCGAATCTTTGAATGAGGAAAGGCTCTCCCTATGCAAGGCCATGGGATATAAACTCTACCACTGGGACAATCTCGATTTTAGGAATTATAATCTTGGTGAAACTGAAGAAGAGTGCCGCTACCGGATCCTTAACACGAGCATGGATGCCGCTTTTGGAAAGGATGGAATCTATGCAGGGATCAAGATGAAAGGCCCTGAACACCTCAAAGATCGTTTTATCACAGAAGATGTCCCCTATGGGATGGTCCTTCTCTCCACACTCGGGGATTTGCTCGGCATTCCCACCCCTACTCATGATGCTGTCATCCAACTGACCTCTGTTATCAATCGGACCGATTACTGGAAAACCGGAAGGGGAATCAAGGAACTGGGTCTTTCAAAATTGGATAAACGGAGTTTGAAAAAATTTCTTCTTGATGGGAAATAGGTCGTTCCAGCCTATATAGATCTGCTTGAATCGATAAGAAAATAAACTCTGGGAGATTACACAAAAAAGTTATTTAATTTCAATTGGTTATTAAATACTCAAAGCGAATATAAAATTTATACTCCGTTGTTAGTTTTCTTGGGAGTTTCGGCGCCATTTTGAATTAAACTAAAATCAACAATATCTTTAATTATTTCAATAGGTTTTAGTTAATACCCCTGCTATCATTTTTATCTAAAAATTTCCCTTGACAAAAAAAGCCTATTATTTTAGTATCGCAAACGACATTGTGACTGTTATCACAATTTAACAATTTGAATATTTTAAAAAAAAGAAAGGGGGGGAGTTTAAAGTTCAAAGTTCAAAGTTCAAAGCTCAAGGTTCAAAGTTTAACGTTCAATCTTCAAGGTTTAAATTTCATAATTAAAAATAAAAAAGAAAGGGGGAGCGTGAAACATGGGATTTAAAATTTCACAAAAGTATATTGATGCGGATCCAAGAAAACTGATGGACTGGCAGATTGCTGAAATTGCCGAAGAGGGTATGCCCACCGTGGAAGAGTGGCAGGAAAAATTGGGGCTCAAAAAAGAAGAAATTATCCCCATGGGAAAATTATGCAAGTTGGATTTCATGAAAATCATTGACCGTTTAAAAAATAAACCCGACGGGAAATACATTGAAGTCACTGCTATTACTCCGACTCCTCTCGGAGAAGGAAAGTCAACTACCAGTCTCGGCTTAATCGAGGGACTTGGAAAAAGAGGAAAGAATGTTGGGTCAGTCCTTCGCCAGCCTTCCGGCGGCCCGACAATGAATGTTAAAGGAACCGCAGCAGGGGGCGGAAAGGCGCTCCTCATCCCGATGACCGAGTTTTCACTGGGTCTTACCGGCGACATTAACGATATTATGAATGCCCATAACCTAGCAATGGTCGCCCTTACATCGAGGATGCAGCACGAAAGAAATTACGATGATGCCGAATTAACTAAAAGAGGACTGAAGCGTCTCGATGTGGATCCAACCAATATTGAAATGGGGTGGATCATGGACTTCTGTGCCCAGTCATTGAGAAATATCACCATTGGCATGGGTGGGAAACAGGATGGTTTCTTGATGCAGTCTAAGTTCGGCATTGCAGTCAGCTCTGAGCTGATGGCCATTCTTGCCATCGTCCGGGATTTAAAAGACATGCGGGAGAGGATCGGTAAAATTACTGTTGCCTATGATAAGAAAGGAAATCCTGTAACCACTTCGGACCTTGATGTGGGA
>VGSD01000290.1 GCA_016875155.1 Deltaproteobacteria bacterium
TTCTTAATCACGAACTGTACCGATATAACCACCAACAGGTTCACTCCACAACCCAGGAAATCCCCTATCTCCGTTTCCAAAAAGCCCTAAAAGAGAAACAATCCCTATTCAGGGAATTTACAGTCAAACCCCCTTATCAGTCCCCAAAAGATGTCTTCTGCCTCCGAATGGACAGAACGATTGACCCTTACCGAAGAATCTCAATCAATAACCTCCAATTCAAAGTCAATCACGCGACCCCAGGTAAAAAAGTCAATCTGCGAATCTACCTTTCAACCAACGAAGTCTCTGAAATCAGATTCTGGTGCGAAGGAAAACTTATCGATGTCCAAAGAATCAAAAATTCTGAACTGAAAGGTGTCCAGTTTTAAACTTTAAAGTGTCCAGTTTTAAATTTTAGCTAACAGAAAAATTTTACAAAAAAATTTTACAAATTAAGCTCAGGTGATTCCAATATATTAAAAAATAGACCTATTTTATATAATGATTTCATTACTGTCCGGTAAAATTTTTAAAATAGAACAAGTTGTTGTTTAAATCCAAAAGGATAAATGTGATTGTGAACGTTTTCGATTTCAATTTTTTCTCTCCAATTCGTCATAATTCTCCTATCACTGATAGGAAAGGAGTGGCCAATGTACTCAGGACGAATCATTTTCTACCAGTTAATGAGCTTTCTTCCGAAACACGAATTCAACAAATGTGTTCAACTGTATCGAAGGGAGTAATGGATTCGAAGCTTTTCGTGTTTCGATCAATTCCTCTGCATGGCCTTTGCTCAACTGACCTATCGGGAGAGTCTTCGCGACATCGAGACATGCCTGCGGGCCATACAGCCCAAGCTCTATCACGCAGGGATACGAAGCAGAGTCTCCCGAAGCACCTTGGCCGATGCCAACGAAAAACGGGATTGGCGCATCTATGCCGATTTTGCTCACGCGTTGATCCAAATCACCAGGCTGCTGTATGCACACGAAGACTTTGGACTGCAACTCAACCAGACCGTTTACGCCTTGGATTCCACCACGATCGATCTGTGTCTCTCTTGTCCCCTGATGGCAATAGTGGACACGAAACATTTTCTCACGCTGTTGGGTAGTCAGAGTGACGCAACTTGGTGAAACGCGTCAACGTTATGGAGCCTTTAAAAGGAAAGCGCGTTCCCCCGAAAACAAAAACGAGTAAATGAGCGGAACGAACCAGCCGAGGCCTATTGGGGGTCATATGCGCATTTTAAGTTTTTTAACCCTTGTCATTCATCCAGTCAGCAAGAAGGGTTGATTCAGTAAGCGACGCTTGAACAGAACTACAGACCTAAGATTTCAGACCTTGACGGGTTTCTTCTCTTTGCCGATCCGTCTGCGCTCCTCGTCCCGGATCTCACGTCTGAGCAGCTTACCGACTTTGGACTTGGGAAGCATGTCCCGGAATTCGATGTACTGGGGTACTTTGTAGGGGGCGAGCCTATCCCTGCACCATTTGGTGAGTTCTGTTCCGCTTACTCCCCTTACGTCCTCCTTGACCACCACGATCGCCTTGATCCGTTCACCCACCTTTGAATCAGGCACGCCAACCACGCAGGCTCCAATGACCGCAGGATGATCCTGCAGCACGGCTTCAATCTCGGAGCAGGATACCCTATAGGCCTTGTGTTTAATGACATCAGCGCTCCTATCCACGTAGTAGATCTGGCCGTCAGCTTCCATCCTGACGAAATCTTTGGTCCGGTACCATGTCTTTCCATCCAGTTCCACATAAGAGGAAGCCGTCTCTTCGGGCTTTTTCCAATACCCTTTGGACATGTACCGGGAGGTTACAAGCAATTCACCGGGAAAGCCGGGGCTTACCTCATTGAGCGTATCTGCGTCCACAATCCTCACTTCCCTCGATGGAAGAGGGAGGCCGATCGATCCGGGAACAGGCTCTTTTCCCAGTGGGCACATGGTGGTAAAGCCCACTTCTGTTGAACCATAGACCTGGTAGATCGGGATGCCAAACTTATCCTTCCATCTCTTGAATACTTCAAAAGGAAGAAAATCGCCGCCGCTCCAGCAGTATTTGAGTGAACTGAGGTTGTAGGTGCGCAGTCGGTCGTTTTCGAGGATCATCCTGTAGAGGGTGGGTGCGCCCAAAAAGAGGGTGGCCCGGTACTTCTGGATAGCGTGCAAGATGGGATCCACTTGGGGCAAAGGCATGAGCACAGCCGTATTGCCCTTGGTCAACACCATCGACAGAATTATACCCTGTCCCAATTGATGAAACAGAGGATTGACCATAACGAAAACATCGTCCCCCTCTGAGATAAAGCCCTTTCCCACCTGGCTGAGGTCATTTACAAAGGAAACCATGCCCGTGTGGGTGGCGACGCATCCTTTAGGGAATCCTGTCGTCCCTCCAGTATACAGGATATAGCTCAGGTGATCACCCGGATGGATGGTGATCTGCGGGGGGCTGGCAGGATACCTCCGGATCAGATCCTTGAAAAAGAAAATGCCGTTTCCCTTCTCCGTGAGTCCTGTGGGCACCCTATCGAACAAGGTCCCGATCACCCTCTTGTACAGAGGTAGCATGTCTACCATGTTAGTCACAATCACTCTCTTTAGGCAGGTTTCGGGCAGCACCTCCTTGATGTACCGGAAGTTGGTGTCCTGGCAGACGACGGTTTCCGCCCCACTATCATTGACCAGGTATTTGACTTCCCGGGGGGTGTACACCGGGGAGATAGGAACCGGCACTGCCCCTACCCGCTGTGCCCCGAAATACCCGAGAAGGAACTGAGGGCAATTGGGGAGGTAGAGCATGACCTTGTCATTTTGCTTGACACCAAGATCGTGGAGTGCGGTGGCAAATCGGAAGATCAGCTCTCTCAACTTACTGTAGGCGAACTTCTCGCCAAGATAGACGATGGCGCTCTTTTCAGGATTTCTTCTGCATGCCCGCTCGAACCCGTCCATCACTAGTTCATCATATGTCCCATTCATACCCATCCCTTAACTACCAGTGCGGTTTAAGGTTCCCTCTCCAAAAATGATCCGCATCAGGGGGTTTGCCGTAGCCAAGCAGATCATCCGTCCACAGAAACACCTCATTCATGAACCGCAGGCGCCTGATTCCCCATCGCACGAGATCGTGAAACCACCCAGAGGGTTTGTTGAAGGGACAGACCCTGATGCAATTGACACAGGCAGTCCCGTTTACAGACCAGAACTTGAAACATTTGACCGCGTTTAGAGGCCATCGGTAAAGCCCTTCCCTGTTCGAGACATCCACAATATCCGTCGTAGGTTTGCCGTAAGAAATCGCCTGACCGGGACAATATTGGGCGCATTTCCCGCAAACGTTACAAAAATCCCAGACACCAAACTCGACAGGTTGGTCTGGCAGGAGCGGCAGATCGGTAAAAATCTTGTTCAGGCGAACCCGTGGCCCGTATTTTGGTGTTATAAGCCATCCGGCTCGGGAGAGCTCGCCCAAACCTGCGTCAATCGCTAGGGGAACGCTGCATGCGGTATCATTTCCCATGGGTATTGCCTTGTACCCGAGAAGGCGGATGAACTGAGCGACAAGTCCTCCAGTCATCGCCATCTGGGAGTATCCGAGACCGATAGCCGCCCCTGCCGGATAGGTGGGAGAGTAACGCAGGGTTTCGTAGTCCCCTTCATAGGCCATGATAATGGCATACTTATACTCTTCTGGGATTTCCACCTTTTGCACCGTTTCCTTGAAACCGGACAAAGAAGGATAGTAGTGATGGGAGTAAAGCCAACGCCTGTCCAGTTCGCAGACCCCGACCATGGAAGCACCAAAAAAGAGGGCGGCCTGCTTTAGATTGCGTGTCATGGTGGCAGGGTCAGAGACATCCAACTTGAGACCTTTAGGGTGTATATTCTCACCCCAGAGTTTGCTTTCCCAGGCGTACAGGCCGAATCTCCCTCCGAACATCCCATGACCAAAAACCATGTCTATGTAGTAGCTTGCGTTCTTCAATGCTTGGTCCAGAAGGCGGTAACCTGCCCGGTCCTCCTGGGGATCCCATCGACCGTAGAATCTCTTCCCCAGATCTGTAACACTATCATCCCAAAGGGGTCTCTTGAACATTTCGTACTTCTGGTCAAACGGTTTGAACTCCCCTACAAGATACCTAGCTGCCCCCTTTGCGACAGCTTCCTTTGAGGTTATGTCATAAAGGTACTCCCTCATTTCTCACCTCTCACCCGCCAGTTAGATAGACGGTACCTCGGCCTCTAACTCCCTAGTGTAGTGCGTCTAACGCTTCTTTACATAATCCGTTCACCCTGAGCTTGTCGAAGGGTGAATCATATCGACCGGTTCCGTTCATGGTTCGACAGGCTCACCACGAACGGACTGCAAAGGAATTTATGACGCACTACACTAGTCAATAAAGGAAACGACAGAGACATCGCAGCAGTCGAATTGAAATGTTGGCTCAGTACTGTCCGGTTAAAGTTTTGAAAAAATTCTAATAGTTATTTTATTTCAACATGATGAAT